>DATEGN010000078.1:0-5141 GCA_035280125.1 Gemmatimonadaceae bacterium
TGGCCGAGAGTGATGGAAGCAGCGTCACTGCTTAGAACCCGCCGCCGTTGTCACACATCGCGATCGTGTAGCCGGAGAAGTGCTTGATCTGGAAGCTCAGCAATCCGGCGCCACTGATCGTGGGCTCGATTTCGTTGACCGTGGCTTGTCCAGTCTTTGGATCGTACTGAAGCGTTGGCGCGGAGTAGTAAGCGCCCTTGGCCGTCTTATTCGAACCGAGAAGGCCTGTCAGCAACGAGCCGAGCAGCGAGTTGTCCGAGACGTCTTGTGTCACGACGACAGGCACCGCGAACTGGAGGCCCTCGGGCTGGAACTGGTAGTTGTAGACGTTGCCCGCTTTCACCGTGACGGTGATGTGCGTCGTCTGCGAGAGCGCGCCCGGAGGCACGGTGATCGACAGGCCTGCCGCGCGATTCGCCGACACCGTACCACCAGGTCCGGCGTCGAACGACCAAACGACATCCTGTTGCAGCGGAGTCGGGCGTGTCACGAGCGTGACGACAATGTTGAGCAGCTTGCCGACGGTGCCAACCACGCCACCAAGCAAACCACCGAGCAGGCTCTTCGACGGCTGTGTCGCCGAGGCACTGAGAGGTGCGGTCGCTGCACGATCGGTGCATCCCGCGATCACCGCGCTCGCGATGAGTGCGGCGCCAACGAATCCAAGAAGACGTTTCCGCATCGAAATATCTCCGTAAAGCGTCGGCGAGACAGCGAGCGTCGCGCGCGCACGCGATGGTCAACTTCGGTCAATCAGCATTTGCAAAACCGCCGGTCACGACGATGTGCTCGGCGCTTGGTGTCTCGTGAGATAGCGCTCTGCGTCAGCGCACGCCAGTGATTTCGCTCACGCATCGCGTGCGGAATGGACACGCGCTGTCGAGGAACGAGACAGATCGGCAAGCTTGACCGGGGGCGTCGGACGGGTCGACTGCCTAACGGCACAGCGTGGTGGCTGGCGAGCGGTGGTCAGTCGTTGGTGAAAAAGGAAAGCCGACGAGCGGTGCTCGTCGGCCATCGATTCACCAAGAACCAATCACGAACAACCAACCACTATTCGTAACGGAGCGCGATGATTGGATCGAGCGCCGCGGCGCGGCGAGCGGGCCACACACCGAACAACACACCAACCAACGCCGAGAAGGCAAACGCGAGACCGACGGCCGCAGGCGAGACCTGCGTATTCCAGCCAGCCGTCCTGCTCATCACGGTCGCGCCGGTTGCGCCGAGCAGAATGCCGACGACGCCACCCATGCAACACAGCACAACGGCCTCGATGAGGAACTGCAGCAAGATATTGCGGCGCGTGGCGCCGAGCGCTTTCCGGACCCCGATCTCGCGCGTCCGCTCGGTAACGGAGACGAGCATGATGTTCATGATGCCGATGCCACCGACGAGAAGACTCACCGCGGCGATTCCGGACAACAAGAACGTGAAGACCTGCGTTGTTTCGCCGAGCGTATTCAAAAAGTCCGCCTGGCTGCGAATCTGGAAATCATCCGGCTTGCCTTGACGGAGACGGTGTTCCCGACGCAGCACGCGTTGAATGTCCGCCATCGCGTCCGGAATCTTGTCTTCGGATTCGGCCAGCACGCTGATGGATCGCAGCCGATCGCTTCCGATTATGCGGAAGCGCGCCGTGTTGATCGGAATGAGAATTTGATCATCAGGGTTGCCGAATGGCGTTGCCTGGCCCTTGGACTCGAGAATGCCAACGACGGTGAACTGAATGCCTCGAATGCGAACGCTCTCACCGAGCAAGGCGTCGGGCGTGTCGAGACCCATGTTCGTGGCAACCGTTGGCCCGATGACGGCGACGCGCTGACGCCCTTCGTCTTCGGCCGATGTGAACATGCGGCCCGCATGAAGCGCGTACTTCCGCACCTCGAGATAGTTGGCGGAGGTGCCAACAACGGACGTGTTCGCGTTCTTGTTACCCCACTGGATCTGCAGGCTTCGATTCATCTCAGGCTGCACGGCGAGCAGCGCTGTCGCGCGCTCGTCGAGCGCCTTGGCGTCGTCCATCGTCAGCTTGGCCTGAGCGTCCGCGATGGCAACGCCGAACCCTCGCTGCTGGCCAGGGTTGATCGTGAGGAGGGTGGTACCAAGCGCCGCAATTCGATCTTTCACGGCCGCCTGAGCTCCAGTACCCAGCGCGATCATCGCGATCACGGCTGCCACACCGATGACGATGCCCAGCATCGTCAACACGGAGCGAAGTTTGTTCGCGCGGAGTGCGCTGAGCGCTACCGCGAGCGTCTCGCCGAAGAGCATGGTCTATCGCACTCCTCGGCTAGCGCGCGCCGCCACGTGGCCCGCCGCCGCCACCACCACCGCCCGGCCGGCCGCCGCCTGGCCCCGCATTCGGCGTGAGGCCAGGGACACCCATACCCTGACGCAAACGATCGTTCTGTTGCTGCCGTTGTGCTTGCAACGCGAGAGAAGCGAGAAGAGCGACGCGCTCGCCGTCTTTCAGACCGGTCACGACTTCGGTGTAATCGAAATTTGCCGCGCCAAGCATAACGATACGCGGATGATACGTCTTGCGCGCGCTGTCGACGACGAACACCAAGCCCGGGCGCGTCCGACGCGCAAACCCACTCGTTTCGGGGCTCGAGAGTTGGAGATTGCCGCCGCCGCCCTGCGCTTGCTGGCCGCCACGATTTCCGCCACGCTGGCCGCCGCCACCACCACCGCCAACCGCTTGTCCGCCTCCCATGCCACCGCCATTCGCCTGCATTTCCTTGCGACGGCACGCGCCAGCGACTCGCATGTCGATGCCTGCGTTCTTGTAGAGCTTC
Organism: Gemmatimonadaceae bacterium; assembly: GCA_035280125.1. Taxonomy (GTDB): domain Bacteria; phylum Gemmatimonadota; class Gemmatimonadetes; order Gemmatimonadales; family Gemmatimonadaceae; genus AG2. The sequence continues at coordinate 2,802 of DATEGN010000078.1, forward strand.
TCACTTTCGTCGCGCATCGCGGCAAAATCGAGCTCGCCCGAGCGCGCCTTGGCGCGGAGCTCATCAAGCTTCTTCTGAAGATCCGGCTTTTTGGCCAGCACAGCCTTCACGTCCGAGCATTGTTTGTCGGTGACTTCGATCTGCTGCCGGCCACTCTGGCCGAAGCCCTGTTGGGGCTGCTGGAAGGGCTCGCCCTGCGGCGCGAGTGACACTTCTCCCTGCGCAGTCGCAACCCGAGTGCGGCCCGACGTGGATCCTCCATTCGAATTGGCGTCCGCACGTGAACGGCCAAAGCCGTTTTGCATCTGCGCGCGAACTTCGGCGTTCACGCTGTCCACGTTGAGTCCGAGCATCTGACCGGTGGCGGCCGCCTCACGAACGCTCTTGAGTGCATCGTTCGGTACCGCGATCACGTCGTTCACCTGATCGATGAGCACCGACACTTCGCCATTCATGCCAGGCTTGAGCAAACCCTCACCATTATCGAGCGTGACCAGCACCGGGAACATCGTCACATTCTGCTGGACCGTCGCATTCGGCTCGATCTTCTCGACGACGCCCTGGAAGCGCCGGTCGGGGAAAGCGTCGATTGCGACAGCAGCTGTCTGACCGGGGCGGACCTGGCCAATATCTGTCTCGTTGAAGAGCGCGCGAACGCGCACTTTGCCCAGATCGGCCATCGTCAGGAGCGTTGTGCCGCCCGTGGCGGAGTTGGTCGCTGACGTGATGACCTGTCCGAGCGAAACCGTTTTGGTGAGAATCGTGCCTGCCGACGGCGCGGTGACCGTGGCATCCTCGAGTCGCTGCTTCGCGAGGTCGAGGTTGGCCGCCGAGCGAATGACCGCGGCTTTCGCGTTCTCGTAATCGAGCGATGCGTTCTCGAATTCCTGCGAGGTGATGACGCGCGCCTTGAACAGCTCGTCGCTGCGCTTCTTCTGCGCTTCCGAGACCTGGAGCTTCGCTTGCGAGGCCTTGAGGTCGGCGTCAGCCTGATTGTACTGGTTTTGGACATCGCGCGTATCGATCTGTACGAGCAGATCGCCGGGCTTGACGAGTGTCGCCGTTTCGACCGGCATCTTCGTAATGAGCCCAGAGGCCTTCGACTTCACCTCGACCACCGTAATTGGCTCGACCGCGCCAGTTGCTTCGGCATCGATCACAATCGTGCGGCGCGTCACAAGCGCCGTCTGCACGAAAGGCGCCTTGTCCTTGTTTCCAGTACACGCGACAGTGCCGGCAACGGCAAGCGCCAGCGCGAGATATCGCTTCACGAGTGGGGTTCTCCAGGAGAGGAAGTACATCCTGGAGTATACGCGCGCCCAATGCGATGTGCTGTGCCGGGCGCCCTGCTGTTAGGTCATGGCGGCCAGGTGCTGCCGCTGGGCAAGCACCTGGCAGCTAACACCAAGAAGCTATTGAAGATCGCGGCCGATGATTGCCTCGATCTGCGCTCGCGCCAGACGGTAAGATTGACGGGCCTGAATCAGTGCTGCCCGCTGCTGATCGAGCGTCGTTTGCGATGTCAGCAAATCGAGAAGCGTCGACGCACCAAGCGCGTAACGCTGCTGCTGCACGCGCAAGTCTTCCTCGGCTGACCGGATGGATGCTTGTTGAATGTCGATCTGCTCTTGGGCAGCGCGCAGAGAAGCGAGCTGCTGCACGAGATTCTGTTGTGCAGCGAGTCGTGCATCGCGCAGTGTGGCGTCCGCATTTTCCCTGGCAACTTGCGCCTGCGTGAGTTGGTACTCTCGCTGGTAATTGTTGAATAACGGCAGGGACGCGCTGATTTGAAATGTGTTGGAGTACGGATACTGCCGATTCTGAATTGTGTCGCCACTGGGACTGGCATTAGTGCCGTAAGGCGCAAACCCGCTTCCGCCAAACGTAAACGTGAGGTCGACCGTCGGGAGATACGTCGTCCGGGCCGAGCGCACTGCTGCCTGTGCGGAAACGAGCTGCGCGCTCGCCTGTGAAACCGCCGGTCCGCGTAGCGCCAGCCGTACCAGATCAGCGCTGTCAACTGGCGACAGTGGTCGCTCGAGGGTATCGCTCGCTTGGGCCGTGACGAGGTACGGCGCGGCCACGAGTCGCGTCAGAGCGGCACTGGCAATGCGAAGATTGTTTTGCGCATTGATCAGCGCCAGACGTGCATTGCCGACCTCGATGACAGTGCGGAGGGAGTCGGACAGGGTGGCGGCGCCCGCTCGCACGCGCGCCGCGGCCGCACTCATGTCCGCCTGCGCTTGGTCAAGTTGTGCACTGGCGGCAGCCTCCATCTCACGCGCCGCAAGAATCGCGTAATACTGCGTCTTCACTTGCAGTGCAACGTTGAACTGTTGT
>DATEGN010000079.1:0-12311 GCA_035280125.1 Gemmatimonadaceae bacterium
TCCAGTCAGCGACTTGAAGTAGTCCCCCCAGGAGATTGCGACCGCGACGTTGCCGACCGCGTACTCGAGGATCAAGTCCCATCCGATGATCCAGGCGACAATCTCGCCCAACGTCGCGTATGCGTATGCATACGCGCTTCCCGCCTGCGGAATCATCGACGCCAGCTCGGCGTAGCAGAGACCCGCGAGCGCACATGCAACGCCGAGGAGCAGGAACGAAAGAACGAGTGCCGGTCCCGCACCTGTACGGATGACGTGCCCGGCAGCGTCCGTTTGTCCGGCAGCGGCAGTGCCGATCGCGCCGAAGATTCCCGCGCCAATCACGGCGCCGATCGCCAACATGATCAGGTCGCCCGCGCCTAACGCTCGTTTGAGCGCGTTCGGATGCTCGCCTTCGCTCAACAGCTCCGAGATCGGCTTGCGAGAAAAAAGTGAGGGCATGGAGGATGGGCTGAGGTGCTAGGTGATAGGTACTAGGTGCTAGGTGCTAGAGAACTGTTCTAGCACCTAGCACCTATCACCTAGCACCTTATCGATGGGGCTAACGGGCGGGAACGCGCTCGGGTGCGCCCGTCGGTAAATCCTCCGGGCTCTCGGATTCGATGCGCATGCCGTAGAACGAGCGATACACGAACACCAACATGAGCAGGAAGAAGATCGCCGCGAGCACGAAGGTGAACTGCGTGCCGCGCGAGTTCGCGAGCGAAACCGCCAGCTCGACAGTGAGTAGCCCGAACAACGTCGTGAACTTGATGATCGGGTTCATCGCGACCGATGACGTGTCCTTGAACGGGTCGCCAACGGTGTCGCCGACGACCGTCGCCGCATGGAGCTCGGTGCCCTTGGCCTTCAGTTCGACCTCGACGACTTTCTTCGCGTTATCCCATGCGCCGCCGGCGTTCGCCATGAACACCGCCTGAAACAATCCGAACAACGCAATGGAGACCAGATATCCGATAAAGAAGTAGGGTTCGACAAAAGCGAATGCGAGTGTCGCGAAGAAGACAGCAAGAAAAATGTTGAACATGCCCATCTGCGCGTACTTCGTGCAGATCGCGACAACCTTCTTCGAATCTTCGACGGACGCCTTCGTGACGCCCTCGAGTCTGATATTGCGCTTGATGAACTCGACGGCCCGGTACGCGCCCGTGGTAACTGCCTGCATCGACGCGCCGGTGAACCAATAGATCACCGCGCCGCCTGTAATCAGGCCAAGCAAGAACGGCGGGTGCAACAGCGACAGATTCCCAACGAGCTCCGGACGGAGACCCTGAGTGAGCGCGACGATAATCGAGAAAATCATCGTCGTCGCGCCGACCACCGCGGTTCCGATGAGCACCGGCTTCGCCGTTGCCTTGAACGTGTTACCAGCGCCGTCATTCTCCTCCAAGAAGTGCTTCGCTCGCTCGAAGTCCACGTCGAAACCGAAGTCGCGCTTGATCTCGGCCTTGACGTTAGGCACTTCCTCGATGAGCGACAGCTCGTACACCGACTGGGCGTTGTCCGTCACCGGGCCGTAGGAATCGACGGCGATCGTCACCGGACCCATGCCAAGGAAACCGAAGGCCACGAGCCCGAAAGCGAATACGGCGGGCGCGATCATCAGCGAATCGAGTCCCAATGTGCTCACGCCGAATGCGATCGCCATCAGCGCAACCATGACGATGCCCAGCCAGAACGCACTGAAATTTCCAGCCACGAGTCCGGAAAGAATGTTCAGCGATGGTCCGCCCTCGCGCGACGAAGTCACGACTTCGCGTGTGTGTCTCGAATCCACGGAGGTGAAGACTTTGACGAATTCCGGAATAATGGCACCGGCAAGCGTCCCGCAGGTAATGACGGTAGAAAGCTTCCACCACAGCGTGCCGTCACCGAGGTCCTTGATGAACAGATACGATGCGATGTAGGTGAGCACGACCGACACGATCGAGGTCAGCCACACCAGGAAGGTGAGCGGCGACTCGAAGTTCATCCGATCGGCGTTCGCATACCGCGCTTTGGCGATCGCTTCGTTGAGAAGATACGAAATGCCGGACGCGATGATCATCACGATGCGCATCACAAAGATCCACACCAGCAGCTGCACCTGCACCGTCGCGCTGGATACCGCAAGCAAGATGAACGTGATGAGCGCGACGCCCGTGACGCCATAGGTCTCGAAACCGTCGGCGCTCGGGCCCACCGAGTCACCCGCGTTATCGCCCGTGCAGTCCGCGATCACGCCAGGATTCCGGGCATCGTCTTCCTTGATGCGGAAGACGATCTTCATCAGGTCCGAACCGATGTCGGCGATCTTGGTGAAAATGCCGCCCGCCACGCGTAACGCCGCCGCGCCGAGCGATTCACCAATGGCAAAGCCGATGAAGCACGGCCCCGCATAATCGCGCGGAACAAAGAGCAGAATAAACAGCATCAGCACCAGCTCGACCGAGATCAGCAGCATGCCGATGCTCATGCCCGCCGAGAGTGGTATCTGATAACACGGATAGGGCTTGCCGCGGAGACTCGCGAATGCCGTGCGCGAATTCGCGAACGTGTTCACCCGAATGCCAAACCATGCTACGCCATAGCTACCGGCGATGCCGATGAGGCTGAACAGCAGGATGATCGCCACCTTGAGCGGCGGATACCCATGTACTTCAGCCCCCGAGGCGTCGGTGGTCGGTGCCAGCATTCCGAAGTACACGGCAGCGATCAAGCCGATGAAGACCCATAGCAGCAGGATGAATTTTCCCTGATTCTGCAGATAGGTCTTACACGTTTCATAAATCAGCTCGGAGATGTCGCGCATGGATGTGTGCACGGCCATGTTCTTGAGCCGATTGTAAATCAGCAGTCCGAACAAGAGGCCGAGGGCGCAGACGATGAGTCCCGACATCAGAAGCGTATGGCCATTGACGCCGAGAAAGCTCACTGATGTCAAATCGGGAATGATCAGGCTTGCTTCCCCACCGCTGGAGGAAGCCGGCGAAGCGGGCGCCTGGGCGAAGAGCGGCGTGGCGAGCGGCGTCGCCAGCGCTGTCATGACCAGCATGAGCGCCAGCGGAAGTCGTCTACGCAGCGTGGTCACCAACGAAGGCATCATTACACGTTTCTCCTGAAGAGAGCTGATACGGTCGTGTGATCGAAGGGAGATCCGAAGGGGAGCGGGCCCACGCCTCACCATCGTGAGGCGGCGTCGGGAGTCGAGGGTTCGATGCGACGCCAAAGGAAAAATACAGGAATGCCAATGAGGACGAGGATCAGACCCAAAAACGCGTCCTGCCGCGTCGATGGGGACAACAGAATCAGTACCATCACGAGTGTCGTCAACGCGATGTAGACGGCCGGAAGCACTGGATAACCGAACGCGCGATAGGGACGCTCGAGCTCGGGCCGCCTCGCTCGCAGGATGAAGAGCCCAATCGTCGTCAGTGCATAGAATACCAGGGCGGCGAAGATCACGTAGTTCAAGAGCTGCCCGTAGCTCCCCGTTAGGCACAAAAACGCCGTCCAGATCGACTGCACGATCAGGGCAGCCGCCGGGACTCGGCGAGCGTTCAACGTCCCCGCGCGACGGAAAAACAACCCGTCGCGAGCCATCGCGTAGTACACGCGCGCCCCAGCGAGAATCAATCCGTTGTTACAGCCGAACGTCGAGATCAGGATCGCGATCGCCATGATGGTGGCGCCCGCGCCTGCAAACACGACCTCGAGCGCCGCTGTGGCCACGCGATCCTGCGTCGCGTTCGCGATTCCACGTGCGATCGCCGTCGTGCCCTGTGCATCCCCGAGCATCGGTAACACGTTCAGATATCCGACGTTCGCGAGCACGTACAGGATCGTCACCAGTCCCGTGCCCAGGAAGAGCGCCAACGGCAGGTTTCGCTTCGGGTTCTGCACCTCGGCGGCGGCAAAGGTCACGTTGTTCCACGCGTCACTCGAGAAGAGCGATCCCACGAGTGCAGCACCGAATGCCACGACGAAGGTGCCCGTGACATCCACTGAGCCAAAGAAGTGACCGCTCGAGAAATTCGCCGCGATGGCGGTCGCGTTCCGCCCGATAGTGACACCAATCAGGATCAACAACGCGAGTGCACTGGTCTTCACGACGGTGAGCGTCGTCTGAACCAGCTTTCCCTCGCGGATGCCACGCAGATTGATCCACGTCAGGACGGCGATGCTCAGCAGCGCGACGAGCCGCTGCGGCGTTAGGCCGAGCTGAATCGCATTCGACGGATCGGTGCAACCGAGCCACTTCGCGCAGACGTCTGCCTGCGGGAACCACGCATAACGATTCGGCGAGATCGTGGGCCAGAGCACGCCGAGAAATCGACCGAACGCCACGGCAACGGCGGCAATGGTTCCGGTTTGAATCACAAGAAAAAGGGTCCACCCGTAGAGAAAACCCATCAGTGGACCCATCGACTCGCGAAGAAACACGTACTGGCCACCAGCTCGAGGAAACATCGCCGCCAGCTCGCCATACGAAAGGGCTCCGAGCAGCGTGATGACACCCGTCACGATCCAGGCGAGGAGCAGCCAGAATGGCGAGCCGAGCGTCCGCGACATGCTCGCCGACACGATGAAAATCCCCGAACCGATCATCGAGCCCGCGACAAGCATCGTCGCGTCGGTCAGGGTCATTGCTTTGACAAATTCCGGATTGGACTGCTGCGTCGGAATCGACGACCCCGCACCGGTCTTAGGGGCGGCCACGCTCGTCATTCGGCTCCTGGTGATTGCACGAAATCGCGATCATCAAGCTGCCGACGGGATGGTTTGCCGGAAGCCCGTGAAAAATCGTGGAATTGTGACCTAAGCGCTACTGGGCGGGCGAGCTTTGCTCGCCTGCCTTGTAACGCCAACCTCACTCGCGGCGCTCGGAGAAGCTTGTATGGAGTCGCTCGCGCTTTGCGCTTGCTCCTGCTCGGGCGCTCCAGGCAGCCTTATGGCAGGGTAATGACGACTTGCGCCTTCATCCGAATCGGCGTGCCGTCCGGACGCATCCCGGCGTTGAAGCGATAGCCGCGGAGCGCTTCCTCGAGACGGCGATTGTAATCACCATTCTTTGTCCGGTTGTAATCCACTCCAACAACGCGACCCGTCGAGTCCACGTCGAACTCGGCAATGATTCGCGCGCCGTGGAGATTGTCGGGCACTGGGAAGGGCGGTAACCGCGTCTCTTTCGGAAAGGGAGGATAGTTCTCCTGGCTGCCACCGCCCGTTCCTGGACCGATCGCCGAACCGCGCCCCGTCCCAACGCCGGTACCAACGCCACCGCCCGAGCCCGGGCCGCTTCCGTTCGTGCCGTCGTGCCCAGTGCCACCGCCTACACCGGTCGTCGCCGCGACGTCCGGCACCTTCGCAGGAACGGGAATGTCGACCTTTGTTTCGACCGGTGGCGTCTGCGTCGGCTCGACCTTCACCGGCTCGGGTGGCGGAACGGGCGTCGGTGGAGGCACAACAGGCTCGGGCGGCGTCTGCGGCGCGAGATTCGTCGGCTGCGCGGCGACCTTGACGAACTGCAGTCGCTCGCTTTGCGCCTGCACGCCGCCCGTGCCTCCATGGCCACCGCCGCCCCCGCCCGCGGGCCCAGGACCGCCGGCTCCCTGTTGGCGCTCGACTATCTCGTGATGCACGGCGAACGGCGTCACAAGCAGCATGACGATGGCCACGTGGAACAGCAGCGAGAGGAGCGCACTCGCCCGCTGATCCTCTCGTGCACGCGGCAACCCCAGCGCCGGAAGCTCCCGGCGCTGCCTGAACGACGAGCTCGGTGAGGTCGTCGGCTGCACGGTAGATGGACGTGGGGATGCGCTCATGAGATACGTAACGGGCAGGGGCTATGCCTTCCCACCGACCAAGAAAGTTATACGGCGGGCGCACCGTAAAGGTTCGCCCGCCGCTCGCGGCGCTCGCGGCGGGCGAGTCTTATTTGACGTCGCTCGCGCGCTGCGCTCGCTCCTTCTCCGTCCCGCCCTACTTCCCTGCTGGCTTCGCCTCGCCCGGAATGTCCTTCGGCGGCACGCCGATCACTTTCACGCCGGCACCGCGCGCAATGTCCATCGCGTCGATGACGTCGCCGTATTTCACCTTTGGATCACCCTTCACGAAGATGATCTTCTCTGGACGAGGATCGTAGATCTCCTTCAATCGCGCTGGGAGCCGAGCATGATCGATCTTCTCCGTGTTGATCGAGAATTGCCCACCCGGCATCACCTCGAGCACGATCTGATCGGACTTCGAGTTGTTCGGCTGCACGCTTGGCGTCGGATCCGGCAGCTGAATGTCGATTGCTTTCCGCATCGACGGCAGCGCCGCCATGAAGATGATCAAGAGCACGAGAAGCACGTCGATCATCGGTGTGACGTTGATCTCGTTGCTGAGGCCAGCGCTGGCCCCACCTGACGACATGGCCATTACGGTTTTCCTCCTGCTGCCGGCGCCTTACCTCCAGGCGAGGCCTCCTTTGTGTCACCAACGATGGTTGACTTGGTGCCCGGCTTCTGCTCCGAGATCATTCCCGTCACGCGAACACCATTCTTCGCCGCGAGATCGAGAGCATCCAGCACCTTCGAGTAGTCGAGGCCCTTATCGGCCTTCAGATAAAGGATTTTGTCCTCGGTACGCGCGTCGTAGATCCGTTTGAGCATCGGACCCACGTCCTGGGTGTGGATGGGCTTCTTGTTCAGGTAGTAGTTCCCATCACGGTCGATGCCTAACACCTGATCGAGATTGGCATCTTCTGGATGGTCTTTGAGATTCACCGCTTGGGGCGGTGTCGCGGCGAAGCCCGCGAGCAACGCCGGCGTGACCACCATGAAGATGATCAGCAGCACGAGCATGACGTCGATCATTGGCGTCACGTTCGGCGACGATTGCACGCCACTTCCACCACCGGACGACATTGCCATTGCAAGACCTCCTCAGGAATGTCGCGGGCTTACTGCGCGATCGGACCACCGGCGCCGCCGGCAGCGTTGAACTCACGCGTAAAGCGACTACGGCCAAACTCACCCGACACACCCTTGATGAGGTAGTCGATCATCTCTTTCGAGACGTACGTCATCTCAGCCGTCAGATTATCGATCTTCGTGGTGAAGTAGTTGTACGCCCACACGGCCGGGATGGCGACGAGCAGACCGAACGCCGTCGTGATAAGAGCTTCGGCGATACCACCACCGATCGCGGCGAGACCGCCGGATCCGGTTGCGGCCATTCCGGTGAACGCATTCACGATACCCATCGTGGTTCCGAGCAGTCCGACGAATGGCGCCGTGGCACCAACGGTCGCGAGGACCGCGAGGCCGCGCTTCAGGTTCGTGATCTCGAGGAGCATGTTGCGCTCGACCGCGCGCTCAGCCGAGTTGATGTCGGCGACCGTCACGGAACCGTCCTGAATCAGAGGCTTCACTTCCTGGAGCGCGCCGCCGAGGACCAGGGCGACGTGCGAGCGCTTGTAGCTCTCGGCGAGACGAATCGCCTCAGTGAGGTTGTCTTCCTCGAGGAACTGCGAGAACTCAGGCGCGAACTTGATCGTTTCCTTCTGAGCCTTTCGAAGGTTCCACCACTTCGAGACCATGATGGTCAACGAGTAGATGGACATGATGGCCATGACGAACACGATGCCCTTGGCAAAGTTGCCCATCTGGTGCCAGAGGTCGATAAGCGAGAGATCCATGGTGTGCTCCGAAAGGTGATTACTTGTTGAGACTGAAAACGAAGGGCATCTGAACGAGCTGTTTCACTTTCCGGCCGCCAACCTCAGCTGGATAGAACTTCATGTTGGCGAGCGCGGACTTCACGGAATTCGTGAAGAGATCGTGGCTGGACTTGAGCACCTTGAAGGTGTTTACCTCGGCACGACCAGTGGTGTCGACGACGAACTGCGCGAGGACTTCGCCCTCGACGTTGGCCGAGCGAAGCATGTCGGGATAGCGTGGCGGGGAGTTGCCCGGCATTGCGGCTACCTGCTTCTCGACCTGGAACTCGAAGTAAGGCTGATCGCTCACGGGCTGCGGCGTGCCGCCGACGACACCCTTCGCGATACCACCCGCGACACCCTTACCCGAAAAATCCTCTTCGTTCGTCACTTTCTTCGAGAGGTCGATGTCGGGCAGGACATCGGGGATTTTGATTGGTGCGGTGAGCACCTGGAAGCCCTTCGGCGGCGGCGCCTTGACGACGACATCCGGCGGCGGCGGCTTGGGCTCTTCTTTCGGAGGCGGCGGTTCGTCCTTCTTTTTCATTTCCACGAACTCGACCTTCTCCGCTTTCGGTTTTTCGATGGCGTCCTTCGCCTGGAGCGTTCCGTAGATCGCCCCAGTGATGAGGACCGCGTGCAGCACAGCGCTGAAAATCACGCCGCCCGCTCGCTTCTGCTTCTTTGCCTTCGACTCAATGAGGTTGTCGAACATGATCCTTTGAGACCTAGTTCGGGTGCGTGTGACCGGGCGAACTATTCGTCGTCAAAGGTATTTTCGCGTACTAACAGCGGAATGACCGCTTCATTAAGAATCGGTGAAGTCGCTGTTAGAATCACCTTTACCGCTCGAATCGCGTGACGCGGTAATTGCAGCCGGCTCCGCGTGTTCGGCGCTGTCGTCGACAACGGCTGGCGGAGTTGGAAGAACGACCGAGAACATGCTGCCGCGCCCCAGCCGCGACTGCACGGTGAGCGTGCCCCCGTGCGCCTGCACGATCCACTGTGCTATCGAGAGGCCGAGACCGAATCCGCCCCGGTCGAGCGCCCACGAGCTGTCGACGCTGATCACTGGGCGCGATCGAACTCGATCGGCGCGCCAGAATCGCTCGAACACGTGCGGCAAGTCCGAGGCGGAAATACCGATGCCCGTGTCGCGCACATTGAGCGCGACTTCGTCGTGAGGACGGCGCGTCAACGACAGCTCGACATGACCTCCGCGGGGCGTGTACTTGATTGCGTTCGTGACGAGGTTGAGGAAGAGTTGGCGCAAACGATCTGGATCGCCAAGGACTGACGCGTCCTCGCAAACGGGTAGCTCGATCGTCAGTCCCGCCTCCTCGCCGAGAATCACCGCCGTCTCGAACACGTCCCGGACGAGAGGCTCGAGCCGCACCGGCTCGCGATGCAAGTCGTACCGGCCCTCGTCGGCCCGCGCAAGTGTGAGCAAACTCTCTACCAGATCCGCCATGCGCGCGGTCTCCTGCAGCGACTCCTCGAGGGCGACCATGCGATCGGCCGCTGACGTGCCAGGGTGCATCGCTCGTTCGACGTCGGCGCGGAGCACGGTCAGTGGCGTTTTGAGCTCGTGACTCGCGTCCGCGGTGAAGCGACGGAGCGCGCTGAACGAACTCTCGAGACGCGCAATCATGGCATTCAGTGTCGCCGATAATCGCGCGAGCTCGTCGCCACTCGTGGGAACCGGCAAACGCCGGTGCAAGCTCCGGCCATCGGAGATCGCCTCGACCTCGTTGATCAACTCGTCCACTGGCCGGAACGCCTGGCCGGCGACGAAGTAGGCCACGCCTAACGAGATGATCAGGATCACCGGTGCGAGCGCGAGCAGGGTACCGAGCAGCAAATGCGGAGCAACCTTCGCGAGGTCGGTCGGCAGACCGCCGACGACCCGAGAGATGTTGGTGCCGACGTTCGGGTCGCCCCGAGCGACGAGCATCAGTCCACCCTTCACGAGCGAGTCACCAGTCAACGGCAACCGCGCCGCGGCGCCGCCTGGACGAAGCTGGAACGCAACGGTCAAGATCTCCTGCTGGTCCTCCGCCTCGAGCAGCCGCACCGCGTTCGAGGAATAGAGGAGCCGGCCGAGGCTGTCGAGCACAACGAAGTATCCGGCGTGCCGGTCGAGCGCCTTCCCCATTTCCTGGCTCGCGCGAATCATTGGCGGACCGGAAGGCGCTTGCTCGATATATGTCAGGTCCTTTCCAGCCAGTTGCGCGTTGTGAATCGCCGCGAGTACGTCGTCGGCGAGCGCCACGGCTTGCTGGAGTACGTCCTGGTCTGCTTCGGCCATCCGCGCGACGTACAGCGCCACGGCAAATGCGACGAGCGTCGCCGTGAGCACGACGAGATAGCTGATCGTTAGGCGCGTGCGGGTCGATGCCATCGGTTCGGGACTGCCGTCAGCTGTCCTTGATCATGTAGCCGACGCCGCGCACGGTGGTGATCATTTTGTGTATGTGCTTGGCGTCGATCTTTTTGCGCAGATGGTTGATCACGACATCCACGATGTTCGTACCGGGATCGAAGTGATACCCCCAAGCATACTCGGTGATCAGCGTCCGGCTCATCACCCGGCTGCTGTGTCGCATGAGATACTCGAGCACGGTGTATTCCTTGGGGGTCAGCTCGATCAGTTCGCCCCCGCGGCGGACCTCGCGCGTGCTCTGGTCGAGCTCGAGGTCGCCGACGCTCAACTTGTGAGGCGCGAGCGCTTGCGGCCGGCGCGATAACGCCTCGACGCGCGCCAGGAGCTCCTCGAACGCGAAGGGTTTCGTGACGTAATCGTCCGCACCCGCGCGGAGCGTCGCAACCTTCGCATCGACGGCGTCCTGCGCCGTCAACACCAGCACCGGCTTCTCGAAGCCTTTCGCGCGAAGACTGTTCAGCACCTCGAGGCCCGGCTTCTTCGGAAGCCGCATGTCGAGAATGACGAGATCGTACGCCTCGGAGCTCGCGCGGCGCTCGCCCTCATCACCGTCGACAACGAGATCGACGGCGTAGCGCTGCTCTTCGAGCCCACGCTTCACGTATTGTCCGACGGTGGGATCGTCTTCGATTACCAAGATGCGCATGTAACGAGCAGAGGGTGGAGTGCAGAGCACCGAGGGTACTGACTGCGTACTTGTACGGAAAGGTTACCGCGCATATCTGCAGTGCGCCACACAGTGCTTTGCTCGTCTACCCTCTGCTCTCGACCCACTGCCTCCGCGCAACTAGTGCCTTTTGGGTCTCCTGAACTGGTATTCTCGAATTTTTCGATACAGGGTCTTCGACGAGATGCCGAGTACCTCGGCGGCTTTTCCCTGGTGCCACTTCGTTTGCAGCAGGACGGACTCGATGTGTCGGCGTTCGAGCTCCTCGAGCGTGAGCTGTCCGCCTACCATTGACGCCGGCGAGCCCGGCGCCGCGGCCAAATTCAGCGGCAGGTCCTGGGAGCGTATCACTCGTCCTCGCGCGAGCAGCACCGCGCGCTCGATGACATTGCGAAGCTCGCGGATGTTGCCGGGCCACTGATACTCCTGCAACAGCGCCAATGCATCCGGAGCGAGCGCGGACGAATCCGTCGCTCCGAAACGCGAGAGGAAATATTCGGCAAGGAGGGGAATATCGACGGCACGTTGTCGCAGCGGCGGTAGCGCGATCGTGATTGTGTTGACGCGGTAGAGCAGGTCGTCGCGGAACTGTCCGTCGCGCACGGCCGCTTCGAGATCACGATTCGTCGAGGAAACGAGTCGCACGTTCACCTCGACTTTCTGCGTCCCGCCCACTCGGAAGAAGCTTCCCTGCTCCAATGCGCGCAGGAGCTTTGCTTGCATCTTGCTCGTGAGCGCGCTGATTTCGTCGAAGAAGAGCGTGCCGTTCGCCGCAACTTCGAGGAGGCCCGACTTGCGCGTGGCGGCACCACTGAATGCTCCGCGCTCGTGACCGAAGAGCTCTGACTCGACCATGTTTTCGGCGAGCGTCGCGCAGTTGAGATCGACCAGCGAACCGACGCGCCGCGAGAGACGATGGATCGCGCGGGCGATGAGCTCCTTCCCAGTCCCCGATTCGCCGACGATGAGGACGGGCGTGTCGCTCGGCGCGGCGCGCTCGACCATCGATAGCACCGCGCGCATCGGCGCGTATTGCGTAATGATCTCCGGCGCGGCGTCAACGCGCGACAACTTCGTGTGGAGATACTGATTCTCCTTCGCCAGCTGGCGCTTTTCCCAAGCGCGCCTGACGAGGACGTCGATCTCGGCCATGCGATATGGCTTCGACATGTAGTCGTATGCGCCGAGCTTCATGGCCGTGATCGCGGTCTCGATCGTGCCGTTGCCGGTGATGATGATCATCTCCGGCGCGTCGGGCTCTTCACGGACCTGCCGAAGCACTTCGAGACCATCCAGCTCCGGCATGACGATGTCGAGTAGCGCGACATCGAACGATTCGGCGCGCAGCGCCTCGAGGGCAGCGCGCCCATCCGAGACGGCGGTCACTTGATGACCGCGACCAGCCAGGAAGCTCGTTAGGATCTGCCCGAGATGCTCCTCGTCTTCGGCAACGAGAACGCGAATGCGTCCCTGCTCGACCATGGCCGGCTTTGGCACAGGCGTTTGGGACGCGATCG
>DATEGN010000080.1:0-9520 GCA_035280125.1 Gemmatimonadaceae bacterium
CCCAAGTGTCATCCTGAGGAGCGACGCTCCTCAGGGTGACAACCGACTACGGCGTCACCCGCTCCGTGATGCCGAGCGGCACAAACTTCCCCTCATCGATGACGCCGTCGCGCACCGTGTACAACGTCACGCCCGACGGAAAGACCAGCCCGTGAGAATTCGTCGGTCCGATGATCGCCGCGGCGAGGTTGAAGCGCGTGCGTTGGCCCTCGATCTCGTACGCCACCTTCTCGGCCGCATGAAAATGGCCGCCGAGCGCGAGGACGTGATTGCGCTTGCGCAGAACACGCAGCACGTCGCCGGCATTCGAGACGGTGTGCCGATAGACGGTCTTTCCTCTCACCGTGATCAGTGACGGCGCCGGCGGGCCATCCATGTACCCGTTGAGTCCTTCGATGGTCGACACGAACGGAATGTGGTCGAAGGTTACGACCGGCATTGCTGACGGTACGAGCGCGAGGTCGCGCGCAAGCCATGCGAGCTGGAGGCTGTCGACGTGGCCGTAGTACCACTGGTCCTCGATGTCCGCCGTGTTGAGACCGATGAAGTGCACACCACCGTAATTAAAAGAGTAGTAATCAGGCCCGAAGTATCTATGATACATCCCGCGACCATAGAGCGGATTCGTCGCACTCACGTGCGACTTGTCGCGCTCGATTCCAAAGTTCTCATGATTGCCCGGCACCGTCCACATGGGGGTGTGGAACGCCGACGTTTCCTGGGCGAATAGCTCGTAATAACTCGTCGCCTCAGGCTCGCCGACGCGCAGGGCATCGCGGACGAGGTCGCCCGTGACGATCAGGAATGCCGGCGACAGCGAGTCCACGAGTGCGCCGAGTCGTTTCGTGCGCTCTACGCTCGCGGGTGAGATGTGCGTATCTGATGCGTGGACGAAGCTGAACTGGCGGACACGTCCCGTGGCGGTGAGCGCGAAGGAGATGCTCGTCGCCGTATCGGCAATTGAACGCCAGAACGCCCCGTGTGAGCGGTAACCGTCGGGAACGGAAACGAAGACGACGTTCGACGGCCCGCGCGGGATCCGGAACGCGCCGGAGGCGTCGGTCGTCACGACCGTGTCCTGGTTCGAGACGGCGACGCCAGCGATGCCGCGCTCGTTGGAGTCGCGTTTTCCATTGCCATTGGCGTCGACATAGACGCTGCCGGTGACCTGCTGTGCACTTGCCGCGGTGAGCGCGAGAGCGAGCAGCGCACCGGAGAGAGCCAGGGTCCTTGTCACGAGTCTCCCTTGCGATGGTGGGGTATGGCCGGAACCGTTCCCCAAAATCATCTTGGTAGCGCACCGCGTCGAGATGCCTGACAATGACCGAACAAAACGCCGAATTGAAGCAGCGGCTCCGGGCGAATCGTTTTCGCCACGAGCAGGCGGGCCTCGCTGCCGCGCTCGAGGCACTCATCGGCACGGCTGGCGGTCCACTCGAATTCGTGACACTCGAACGGGCGGATGCGCTCGCGGCGGAGTACCTGCTCAGCCATCGAAGCGCCGCGGATCTCAATGCCACCGTCGAAGCAACGTGGCCTCAAGACGAGATCGAGCGCGCCGTCAATTTTATCCACGGGCTCATCGAACACGTCGGAGCTCGACCGACATGGCTCGTCGTCCAGTTGACCGAACCGCAAGCGGTTGCGCTCACAAGCGAGATCGTGCTCGACAATCCGCTCGGTTTCGCGTCGTTAGCGGATACTGAACTTCGTCTCCTCGATCGCGAGCTTCCGGCGGGACTGTGGCTGCGGCGGCATTCGCATCACTATGGGCCGATGCTCACCGACTACGCATGGGAATTGACTCTCTGGGGTGAGCCCTGGGCATCGGCAGCAACGCGAGCGCTGAGGACGTGATATGCCGAGCTGCTTCGCATGAAGGACATTTTTGGCGGCAAGACATTCCCGCGCGAGCCATGGCTCTCGACGCGGAAGGCCCTCCAGCGCATTCAAAAGACGATCGATGACATTCGCCCGCTCGCCGATTGGGTTCAAGCATACGTCGATCCACATCGTGAGGCTCGTTAGGTATTCCTTCGCGGCCCTCGTGTTCGTCGCCGCGAGCAGCTGTGCGCGGCGTACCGAACGGCCGGCCGACTGGCGCGTCACCGGCGGCGAACCCGGAAACTCTCGCTACTCCTCACTCGACCAGATCAATCGCGAGAATGTCGCCAAGCTGCGCGTCGCCTGGACGTACCATACTGGAGACATGCCCTCCGGCGGGCACTCCGAAATCCAGGCGACGCCAATCGTCGTCGACAGCATTCTGTACACGACGACACCTGCCCTCGCCGTCGTCGCCCTGCGCGCCGACGATGGCACGCTGATCTGGCGCTTCGATCCCTTCGAGAGCCGCTCGCGCGAGTCCCATGTGAATCGAGGCGTCGTGTATTGGGCCGACGATCACGACGCGCGCATTTTCTTCACGGCGGGGCGTCGCCTCTACTCGATCGACGCGCGCACCGGGAAGCCAGATCGCGTCTTCGGGAATCTTGGTTCCCTCGATCTCGCCGCCGGGCTCGGCCGCGACGTCGCCGGCGCCTATCTCGTCGCGACCAGTCCAGGCGTGATCTATAAGGATTTGCTCATCCAGGGTACCCGCGTCGGTGAAGGAGAAGGCTCCGCGCCGGGCGACGTCCGCGCCTACGACGTCCACACCGGTCGCATTCGCTGGACCTTTCACACGATTCCTCGACCCGGCGAGTTCGGCTACGACACGTGGCCCGATGGCGCCTGGCAAACGGCGGGCGGCGCGAATTCCTGGCCGGGCATGTCACTCGATGGGAAACGCGGGATCGTCTACATCCCGACCGGCTCCGCGACGCCGGACTTTTATGGCGGGGATCGTATCGGCGCCGACCTGTTTGCCAACACGCTGCTCGCGCTCGATGCCAGCACCGGAAAGCGAATCTGGCACTTTCAGTCGGTTCATCACGATCTCTGGGATCGCGACCTTCCCGCCGCACCGAATCTCGTGACCCTAACGAGTGCCGGGCATCGCGTCGACGCCCTCGCGCAGATCACGAAGAGTGGCTTCGTGTTCGTCTTCGACCGAACGACCGGCAAACCGCTCTTTCCGATCGAAGAGCGTGCCGTTCCGTCGTCGGATCTCCGTGGTGAGGAGACATGGCCGACGCAGCCGATGCCGACGAAGCCGGCGCCATTTGCACGACAACGGATGACTGACTCGGACCTAACGAGTCTCACACCACAGGGTCACGCAGCCGCGCTCGAGCGCTTTCATACACTCGGCGCCGATTCGCTCTTCACGCCGCCGAGCCGCGAAGGCACGATCGTGTTGCCCGGCTTCGACGGCGGTGGTGAATGGGGCGGAGCTGCCGTTGACACGACGACGGGCGTGATCTACGTCAATGCAAGCGACGTCCCCTGGATCGCGGCGATGCGCGAGGTAGCAAAGGTGTCGCCGTCGCGACGCGCGCGTTCCGGCGCCGCGGTGTACGCCGCCGCGTGCGCGAGCTGTCACGGACGCGATCGCCGAGGCCACGAGCGTGCACCGTCACTGATCGACGTGGGCTCGCGTCTCTCCGTCGATCAATTGCAGCAGGTGATCGAGCGCGGGCGCGGCTTCATGCCGGCATTCGCTAACCTGCCGGAGAACGAGAAGTCGGCCGTGATTGCCTATCTCGTTGGCAAGCCACATGTCACGCTGGAGAAATCCTCGTTTCATGTCGAAGCGCGCAAGTCACCTTACGAATTCATGGGCTATGAACGGTGGCGCGACTCGTCGGGCTTGCCGGCAATCAAGCCGCCATGGGGTACGCTCAGCGCGATCGATCTCAACACGGGCGAGTACAAATGGAGGATCCCACTCGGGGAACACCCCGAGCTCGCGGCGAAGGGGCTGAGCAACACCGGCGCCGAGCAGTATGGCGGGCCAATTGTGACCGCGGGCGGACTCGTCTTCGTCGCGGCGACGCAGGATGCGAAGTTTCGGGCGTTCGACAAGGCGTCGGGCAAGCTGCTCTGGGAAGCAGCCCTCCCGGCGGCAGGCTATGCCACGCCGAGCACCTTTGCCGTGCATGGCAAGCAGTACGTCGTGATCGCCGCCGGTGGCGGAAAGCTGGGCACGCCCTCGGGTGACGCATACGTCGCTTACGCGTTACCATAAGGGGGGCGAGGATGCGCACTGTGCCCCTCGGCCTAACGACTAACACGCATTAGCCGACTTGCCACGCGAACCGATTCCGACCTGGTACTTTGCCGCGGTTGTCGTGAAGCATGGCGACCGCTTTCTCCTCGTCCAGGAGCGAAAGAAGGACCAGGGGTGGCATCTTCCCGCGGGACGTGTCGAACCGGGTGAGTCGCTCGCCGATGGCGCGATTCGCGAGACGCTCGAAGAATCGGGAGTCAAGATTCGGTTGACGGGTATCTTGCGAGTCGAGCACACGCCGGAACGACGTGACGCTCGATTGCGCGTCATGTTCCTCGGTGAGCCGCGCGGCGCAACGACGACAAAGCAGAAGCCAGACCGCGAATCGCTGCGCGCCGAGTGGGTTTCGCTTGCGGAGCTGCCGAAGTACAAGTTGCGACGCCGGGGCGTGGAGGAAGTGATCCGTTATGTCATGAACGGCGGACTGGCGTATCCGCTGGAGGTGTTGCAGGAAGAGGGGATGCCGTATCCTCGCGACCGCGGCGCCGAGAAGCGCGGTGCGTCGCAGGGCGGTGCGATCCGGCGGCTGAGTCAGTCGCTCCGGACGGTTCTTATCGGGCAACAGAAGCGCTGACGTCATAACTCTCAACGACGCGATACTCCTGTGAACTGGCCTTTGATTCATATCCAGATCAACCACTTTCCGATCGTTCTCACGGTGGTCGGAAGCGCGGTGCTCCTTCTCGCGTTGTTCGTTAGGCAGCGAGTGATCTGGATCTACGCGCTCGCGACGTTGACGCTCGCCGGTCTCAGCGTTGGCCCGGTGTATTTCGCAGGCGACCAGGCTGGCGATGCAGTCGAGCACACGTGGTACATCGTCCATGATGCGGTGAACACGCACGAGGATGCAGCGATCTTCGCGTTGATCTGGATTCTGCTCATGGGCGTGGCGAGCGCGTATACGTGGTGGCGGATGGTGAAGCGCGAGCCACTGAGTCTGCCGCCGACGTGGCTGCGCGTCGTCGTGGCGGTGCTTGCCGCGTTCGGGGTGAGCACGGTGATCCGGACGGCCTATCTCGGCGGAAAGATCGTGCACGAGTCACCGAAACTGGTGACGCCGCCTGCTGGTGTCGTGCAACCGCCGAATAAGGCTCCGTAATCGAAGGGTTAGGCGGTAATGAAGGCGCGAACTCGGGCGTCACGCAGAGCAAGGCCGCCCCACACGATTGCGCCGATGATGACCGGGAAGATCGTCTCGAACCATCCTGAGCCCGCGCGCAATTGCGTCGCGACGGCGCCGCCGAGGTAGGCCGTGAGCAGGACGGCGCCGAGGACCGCCGTGCGTCGAATGACATAGAGCGCGGTGAACATCAATTCGAGAATGCCGAGTCCGACCGAAGCGCTCAGAGGGTAGCCGAGCTGCGCGAAGGCCTGCACCACCGGCGCCGGCTTGAGGACGTGGATCACTCCGTCGAACACCATGAAGAGCACGGCGAGCGTGCTGAGTACCCGGCCGGTCCAGGATGTGGTTCGCGTCGAATGGCTTGCGAGAGCTGCCGATGGCATGGGGTCGGTCTCCGATGATGGATTGAGAAGGTCTCCATATACGCGTCGAACGAGTCGAGCAGAAATCGACAGCCGTTGGGTGCTGGTGTCGAGTGAGGCGGCGGATCTGATCTGTCCGAGCTGAGATCCGGTCTACTCCGTGTGGCCGGCCGACATCTCACCCAGGGGTGCGAGCCAAGAAGCGAGAGACGAGATGGCAGCCGCGAGGGGCGAGATCGAGACTTTGATTCTTTCGTGTCTCATCTCTTCATCTCGGCGCTGGCTCGACTTTCCCTTTGCACCGCCTGTGGCCGGCGACCCGCTCACCTCCGGCCCTTTCCAGGCAACCTTGACCGCGTCGGCCGTGTCAATGCAATATGTGGCATCACTACATATCGGCACGCCCTATGATCGATCGCGAGATGAAGAAAGGCAGCGCGGAGCTCCTCATCCTTGCGCTGGTCGAGACCCAGCCGCGGCATGGCTACGAGCTGTGCAAGCTCATCGCATCTCGATCCGACGGCGTCCTCACCTTTCACGCCGCCTCGCTCTACCCCCTGCTCTATCGCCTCGAGAAGCGCGGTCTCATCGACGGACGCTGGGTCGAGAAGGCAGGGCAACGGCGCCGGCGGTATTATCGCCTAACGAAAGAAGGCAAGCACGTCCTCGCCGCCCAACGGCGTACGTGGAAGGAGTTCATGACGGCGATCACGCGGATCGCGGGAGTGCAACATGCCTGACTGGACGAAGGAGATCGCCCGCGCGCTCGAGCCGCTCGAGCTGCGCCCCGAACGGGAACGCGAGATTGCCGACGAGCTCGCGACGCATCTCGAGGATCGGTACTGCGAGGCACTGGGACATGGTGCGGGCGAACAGGCCGCTCGCGCGGCCGCGCTCGCGGAGCTCAGCGACGTTCTCGTTCCCGAGCTGAGACGTGTCGAGCAGCCCTGGCATGCGGTCGCGCCGTTAGGCAGCCAGCGCCGCGGTCCGCTCGTTGGGCAACTGTCGCTGGACCTCCGCTACGCGCTGCGGAGTCTCCGATTGAGCCCCGGGTTCACGGTCGTCTCCCTGCTCACGCTCGCGATCGGCATCGGCGCGTGCACGTTGATGCTGAGCGCCGTCAGTGCCGTGCTCCTGCGGCCGTTGCCGTATCGCAACCCCGAACAGCTCGTGACGTTTTGGGGCACGGCACCGGAAAAAGGATTGCCCGAGGTTGCGTATCCCACCGGACTCGCGGCGTTGTATCGCGAGCGAGCACACACGCTCGAGTCGTTCGCCGCGTACACTGGAGGTTACGGCTTCAATCTCAGCGGGAAGGGTGACGCCGAGCATATCGAAGGCGCGGCGGTCTCCGCGGAGTTCTTTCACGTCCTTGGCGTCGCGCCGATGCTCGGCCGAGTGCCGCTGGTGGCCGAAGCGGATCGGCATGGAGCGGCGCGCGTGGCCGTTCTGAGCCACTCGTTATGGATGCGGCACTTCGGCGGGGATTCGTCGGTCATTGGACGACAGATCGATCTGAGCGGTGCGCCGGCGACCGTCGTTGGCGTGATGCCAGCCGGCTTCGATTTCCCCGATCGCAGTGATCTCTGGGTCCCGCTCTATCTCGAGCCGAGCGCGTTCAATTGCTGGTGCTACAATATGATCGGACGAATGCGTCCCGGTGTCCGTCCTGACGACGTGCGCGGCGATATCGCAAGCGTCACCGATGTCTTCGCGATCAGTCGGCAGGATATTTTTCCCGGCGCGAAGCCGGGGGGCACTCGCATCGTCGCAATGCCGTTGACACAACGCCTCGTCGGTAGCGTCGAGCGCCAATTGTTGATCCTGCTCGCCGCGGTCGCTTGCGTATTGCTCATCGCCTGCGCGAACATCGCGAACCTTCTGCTCGCACGCACGGCGCGGCGCGCGCGCGAGCTTGCCGTGCGTTGCTGCCTCGGCGCGAGCCCCAGCCGGATTGCGACGCAGCTGCTGACCGAGAGCGTGCTGCTGTCGTTCGGCGGCGCGGCGATTGGTGCCGTGCTCGCCGCCTGGGGGACGAGCGCACTCCGTCAGTTGCCGACGAAGCAGTTCCCACGCATCGATCAGGTTCGCGTCGATCCGACCGTGCTCGCCGTTACGATCGGCGTCGCTCTCCTCGCGGGCATCCTTTGCGGGCTGGTCCCCGCCTGGCGGGCGACGCGCGTCGATCTTCAGGATGCCATCAAGAGCGGCATCAAGGGTTCCGACGCGAGATCGAGCCGGCGCACGAGCAACAGTTTCGTTGTTGCTCAATTCGCGCTCTCGCTCGTACTCCTTGTTGCGGCCGGGTTGTTGCTCCGCAGCTACGAACGGCTTGCTCGGGTCACCACGGGCTATCACACGGACGACGTGCTCACGGCTCGAGTCGGCGTGCCGTGGCCGCGGTATGACAGCGCGGGCGTTGTGCGCGTGTTCTACCAGCGGCTCGTGGAGCAGGTGAGAGCGCTCCCCGATGTGCGCGCCGTGGGCGTCGCATCGCAAATTCCGCTCACGGGGGGCAATACACAAGACAATATCATCGCCGAAGGGAAGGAACCGCGCGGCCCTAACGAGCCAGTGCGCGTCGCGAACGTGCGATTGGTCACGCCAGGGTATTTCGATGCGATCGGTACGCCGCTGCTGCGAGGTCGTGGCCTTCTCGCCTCCGACGACGAGCACGCGCCGCACGTCGCCGTCATCGATGAGCTGTTCGCGAAGCACTTCTGGCCCGGCGAGGACCCGATCGGCAAGCGCTTTTACCATGGCGGTGATACGGCGAGCACGCGGCTCATCACTGTCGTCGGCGTCGTCGCGAACGTGAAGCACTCGCGGCTCGATGAGCCTGGGGATCTTCAGGAATACCAGCCGTTCGCGCAGTTCGTGTACTGGGATGCGTTTCTCGTCGTGCGGACAACCTCACAGCGCATGGGCCTCGTGGGCGAGATTCGGCGCGCGATGAAGGCCATCGATCCAACCGTGCCACTCTACGACGTGCGCACGATGCGCGAGGCAGTCGATCAATCGCTCGGGACCCGGCGCTTGACGGACGTGTTGCTGGCGGGCTTCTCACTCACGGCGCTGGTGCTGGCTGCCATCGGCATTTACGGCGTGATGTCACTCGGGGTGAATGGCCGTCTGCGCGAGTTCGGCATCCGGCTCGCGTTAGGCGCCAAGCCGGGTACGGTGCGCGGGCTCGTGTTGTGGCAGGCGAGTTGGCTCGCGTTCGGCGGCGTGCTCGTCGGATTGATTGGAGCCCTGGCGACCACGCGTTACTTGCGTACCCTGCTGTTCGGCGTCGGACCGTTGGACTGGCTGACGTTCGTGGGCGTCGCCGTGCTGCTCACGGCGACGGCGCTGATCGCGAGCTATCTGCCAGCGCGTCGCGCGACGAAGGCTGACCCAATACTCGCGCTGAGGGCGGAGTAGAGAGCCGTTAGGCGCTGCCGGTCCACGGCGCTCGAGTCAGCGCCTGTTCGAAGTCGCTGCGCGTGTGGACGGGCTCGCCGTGTGACACAATCACGTGCTGGAAGGGCAAGGCGAGCAGCGCGCGCATTGCCGGCAATACACGCGCCTCGTGCCACGGCGTCGTCCAGATCAAGAGCTCACCGCGAGGAGCCGTGAGCGCGTCGGCGAAGACGAGAGTGCGCTGCTCCGGAAGCCAGAGCGGCGTCTCGTTGCGGCCGCGCCCATCGTAGAGCGCCACGAGCCCCCCCGGCAACTCACTGCCTGGATCGATCCACGTCAGGTCGGTCTTCGGAATGTCATGCCGAAAGAAGAGACGCGGCCCGTACGCGGGAATGCCGTATCGATTCACGAAGACATCGATGTCACGCACATGATCAGGCTTGAGCACCACGGCCGCGCTTG
>DATEGN010000081.1:0-9578 GCA_035280125.1 Gemmatimonadaceae bacterium
AAAGTGTACAAAACATGCGCGTTCAGAAAAAAGAATTGAGGGCCGAACGTCGGAAAGCGGACGACACCATCGAGCGTCGATTGCAGAAACCGTAGCGAGCCGATATCGAGCGCGGCCGCCTCGTTCGTTAGGTTCAGCGACACACGCACGCCTTGTTGCTGCCAATCGAGCAATGTGCCAAAAAGCACCGACTCCAGCGTTCCCGACACCACGTGTGGATTTGGACGAAGCATGTCCTCTCGATCGGTTCGCCCGACAAAACTCCAAGGTCCACCAGTCGCAAATGAATCCGGTCGGATGGATCGATTGCGCTCGGCGCGGAGACCCAGATATGGCGCGAGCTCCAGTGTCGACGTCTCCACGAGCCGATGCAGCGTTACTTCCCCACGGTCCGCGCGATAGTAATTGCGTGTGTCGAGACCGAGCCCCAATACAGCCGCGGAATTCACGAGGTCAGTCCAGATCCAGTCGTCGTTGCTGAGCGTCGTGCGTCCGAAATACGCGTGCAGTCGTGTGCGCCGGCCAAACGCAAATTCACCGTCGAGCGATGGGTCGAACGCGCCGATATTCGATCGGTACGTGACAATGGGATTGAGCTCGATGTAGCCGGTGTCGAGCGAGATCGTTGGGCCGAATGGCAGAGAGAGTCCGTTGGACCGGTCATAGGCCGGGATACGAACTCCATAAACTCCTGGAAGTAAGAACGCCGGTGATGGATGCTCGCGCAGGACACGATAGTCGAGCACGTAGGTCGAACCACTCGCTCGAGCGTCAAACGTAAAATCTCCGTGGCTCTCGATGCCGCCACGAGTAATCGCAAGGAGCGACCCATAGACGCCGCCGCCGATGGCGATGACACGTCCATCGACGATGGCACCAGGATGAAGGAACGCGTCTCCGCCGACGACGATCACGTCGCCATGAACGTGTCCTTCGATGACGACATCACGTTGGAGGATGACAACGCTCTGTCGGAATGCCGTGTCGCGCGGCAAGACTGCCGGAGTCGGCGCGGGTGCAATGAGCTGATGAGGCGACGCGAGCATCCCGGCCAGGCGGTGCCCGAAGGATCCCGGTCCGGGATCACGAACGACGATCTGTTGAGCATCGAGCCGCGCACCCGCCATCGCGCCCGCAAGAAGCAGCGGCGCGATGACCGCGCGAACGCTCACCGCGCGAGCTCCAGGAAATTCTTGAGTAACGCCTTGCCGTGTTGCGTCATCACTGATTCCGGGTGGAACTGCACGCCATATACGGGATGTTCGCGGTGTCTCACACCGTGAATCTCGTTCGGGTCGCCCGCCGCGCGGGCAACGATCTGAAGGGACTCCGGAAGCGAAGTTCGTTCCACAACGAGCGAGTGGTAGCGCATGACCTCGAGCGGGGACGGCAAACCAGCAAACACCCCCGTCCCATCATGCTCGACGTGGGAGGTCTTTCCGTGCATAACGCGACCGGCGCGCACCACGCGTCCACCGTAGGCTTCACCAATCGCCTGGTGGCCGAGACAAACACCAAGCGTCGGTATACTGCTTCCCCACCGACGGATTGCCTCGATCGAGATACCCGCCTGCGCCGGCGCGCAGGGCCCGGGCGACAGCACAATCGCGAATGGACCCAGCTTCCCAATCTCATCGACCGTGATGGCGTCATTGCGCCGCACGTCCACCTCGGCACCGAGCTCGCCAAGGTACTGGACGAGGTTGTAGGTGAAGGAGTCGTAGTTGTCGATGACGAGAAGCATATCGGCCGCGAGTCGTGGGTTCCGAAATATCAGCTACGCCCTGGGATGATACTGCTTGTGCACGGCTCTCAGATACTCCCGATCGACATGCGTGTAAATCTGCGTTGTCGAAATGTCGGCGTGACCGAGCATTTCCTGAACGGCGCGCAGATCGGCTCCGCCCTCGAGCAGGTGGGTCGCGAATGAGTGCCGGAGCGTATGAGGAGAAACATGTTTCGTGATCTGCGCGCGCTCGACGTGATGTCGCAAAATCTTCCAGGCTCCCATCCGCGTGAGAGGGCGCCCGCGCGCGTTGAGGATCAAGACGCCCTTTCCTTCGCCCTTCTCGAGACGAGGCCGCAACTCGCGTAGATAGATCGCCACGGCGCCCACTGCGGAGCGTCCAATCGGCACGAGACGCTCCTTGCTTCCCTTGCCGAAGACGCGGACGAGTCCTTCCTCGAAAAGCACGTCGCGCACCGAAAGCGTGATCCACTCGGACACCCGGAGTCCGGCGCCATACGCGAGCTCGAGCAGCGCGCGATCACGAAAGGTGAACGGCTCGTCGAGACTTGGCGCCGCGAGCAGACGCCCGACTTCGTCGACGGTCAGGACGTCAGGAAGTGAACGCCACCGCTTCGGCGTCTCGAGGCGCTCGCTCGGGTCGCGAACGACGTGGCCGTCTCCCAGTAGAAAACGAAAGTACGTCCTGACGGACGACACATTTCGACGGATCGATGCGGGCGCGAGACCGAGGTCTTTGAGATGATACACGAATTCGCGCAGCAGTCGGCTCGAGACGTCCGTCGGAACGCGCGCGCCTTTCGTCGTGGCATAAATCGCGAGACGTTCGACATCACGTCGATAGGCCTCGGAGGTGCGCGGTGACGAGCCCTGCTCGAGGTCGAGAAAGTCGGCGAAGCGCTCGAGGAGAAACGCGCGAGCGATCGCCGGATCAATCAGTGCTCGTTCAACTTTCTGCTGCGACTCCGCCATATCACCACGCCGACGAGTAACAGAATGGCCGCTACGATCGCGAGCACGTGTGCGTATTCGATGATCAGGTGCTGGACGCGCGGCCAGTTTCCGCCGAGAGTGAATCCAAGATAACTCACGGTGCCGTACCAGATCGCGGAAGCGCCGCCGATGGCGAGTCCGGCGCGCAACGGAGGAACGCGGAGGGCTCCCGCGAAAGGCGGAACAATGGCGCGCACGCCCGGAATGAACCGGCTCGCGAAGAGCGCGATGACGCCGTAGCGACCGTACAGCCTCTCCAAACGATGTTCGGCCGAAGGGCCTTTGTCACCGAGCAGACGGCGTTCGAGCCGCTCGGCGCCGTAGCGGCGTCCGACGGCATACATGATCATCGCGCTCGCAACGTTACCCACCCACGTCGCGAGAAAGGCCGCCAGTACGTTCCCGTGCCCTCGGGCGGCAAGGAAGCTCCCGAGGGCGACGACAGTATCGGCCGGGATCGGTGGGAAGACGTTTTCGATTGCCGCCACGATGCCGAGCGCGGCGTAGAGGGTGCCGATCGGCACCGACGTGAGCCACGCGATGAACGAATCCACTCGCTATCGCTCTTGCTCGTTAGGCTCGAGAGAGGCGACGGCGATGCAGGCGATCCCTTCACCGCGACCGATCCAACCCATTCCTTCGTTCGTCTTTCCCTTGACGCTGACGCACGATGACGGCACACAGAGCACGCGCGCAAGCTGGGTCTGCATCGCCGCACGATACGGCGCGATCCGCGGGGCTTCCGCGATGACGGTGACGTCGACCTGTGCCACGCGATAGCTGGCGCCGCGCACACGACCAACGGCAACGGTCAGCATCTCGAGGGAATCGCGCCCGCGATTTGCCGGATCGTGATCCGAGAAGAGCTCGCCGATGTCGCCGGCACCGACGGCGCCGAGAACGGCGTCGGTGATGGCGTGCGCCACGGCGTCACCGTCGGAATGTCCAACGAGATGGCGGTCGAACGCGATGTCGACGCCGCCGAGCCGGAGTGGCCCGCCGTCGGCAAAGCGATGCGAATCGTAGCCTATTCCAACGCGCATGCTGATAGAGGCGGCAGGTCTGCACTCTCTCAGGCAGCAGCGGTTGCGTTCGGCTCAGGTGCGATAATCGAATAATCCTGCCGACGACGCGCCGGAGTGAAGCCCGCATCGCGAATGAGGCGCTCCATTTCCGCTGTCGTCGTGCGATACGTCGTGTTCGCGGCGGAGACGACGTTCTCTTCGATCATGAGCGAACCGAAATCGTTGCACCCGAAGCGCAAGGCCAGCTGTCCAATCTTCATACCCATCGTCACCCAGCTTGCCTGGAGGTTGGGAACGTTGTCGAGCACGATACGGGCAAGGGCGACCGTGCGCAGATAATCGATCGCGTCGGTTTTCGGCTGGGCGCGCATCGATGGAGTGTTCTCCGGCTGCAGCGGCCAACATATAAATGCCGTGAACCCGCCCGTGCGCGACTGCACTTCGCGAACGCGCTCGAGGTGCTCGATCCGCTCGGCGAGCGTTTCGCCGATGCCATACATCATCGTCACCGACGTTTTCATGCCGGCGTCGTGCGCGAGCTCCATGATCTCCAACCATCGATCAGCGCCTGCCTTCTTCTTCGCGACGAGGTCGCGAACGCGCTGCACGAGAATCTCACCACCGCCCCCAGGAATCGAATCGAGGCCTGCCGTCATCAACTCGCGAATCACGTCGCGCGCGTCCATGCGGAACGTCTTCGCGAAGAAGTCGACCTCGGAGGGGCTGAAGCCGTGGATGTGGATTGGGTGATAGGTCTTGATGTATCTGAGCAGATCCAGATACCACTCGAACGGGATGTACGGGTTGTGCCCTCCCTGCATCAGGATCTGGACGGCGCCAAGCTCCTTCGCTTCGTCGATCTTCTTCCCGATTTCCTCATAAGACAGCGTCCAGCCTTCGGTGTGTTTCGGCCGTCGATAGAACGCGCAGAAGCCACAATCCGCGACGCAGACATTCGTGTAGTTGATGTTGCGATCGACGATGAAGGTGACGACGTTGTGCGGATGCTTCTCGCGCCTAACGCGGTCGGCCTCGGCGCCGAGCTCGAGAAGCGGCGCGTTGGAGTAGAAGTCGAGAAGGTCCTGCATAGGAGCTAGGGGCTAGAGGCGTAGGGGCTAGAGCCCACCGGGGCTAAGCCGCGGGAAGAAAAGCCAACGAGCCGTTAGGTACACGACCGGCCAGGACGAGACGACGGAAAAACTCGGTCAAGCCGGCTAAATGATGATACGAGAGACCGTAATCGAGGCCAGAGAGATACTCCAGACAGCTCTTTCGATCGACACCAGTCGTATTGGATGCTTGCTCAGCGAGCACGTCGAGGTGCTGCAGTCCCCAATCGCGTGATTCGATGAGTGTCGCATGAACGCCTAACGCGTCCGCGACGGGCGTCGTCCGCTGCGCAACCCAGACTGCGAAGACGAACGGAAGCCCAGTCCAGCGCTTCCATTCTTCGCCGAGATCGTACGCGTGCTGATAGCCCGCCGCCACGCGGCGATGCGAGCGCAGACTCGAGCCGAGAAGCAGCGCGGCATCACCGATGACGAGACGCGCATCGTGCTCCTCGTTTCCGAAGCCGTCGACATCCGTGAGCTCGGCGTTTGCCGGTACAAATTGCGGGCGCACTTCCCAAACGTGCTCGAAGAGCAGCTCGAGCAGCGCCACGCTCGTCATCGAGCTACGACTCACGAGTACGCGACAGCCATCCAGCTCCTCGACAGGCTGTTTGGAGAACAGGAGCACGCTGCGTACGGCCCCGTCACACGAGATCGCGAGGTCGGGGAGCAGCACATAGCGCTTCGCTTCGCGCGCGTATTCGACGGCAGATACAACGCTGACGTCGAGCGTGCCAGCCGCCATGCGCCGATTGAGCTCTGTCGGCACGCCGTCGACCAGCGTAGCGTCGAGGCGCACCGCACCGCGATCAACGGCGCCATACACCGGATAGCAATTGATGTACGGAATGCGTCCGACGTGCAGGCGGTCGCTGGACATCGTCATCAAGCCGCGACGGTGGTGCCGGCGGGCGTGGAAATGCCGCCAGGCGACGGATCGCCGTCGAACGTCCGCAGCACCTGGTAGAACGAATCACGCTCGACGGGAGTCTTCCCCGCCCCGCGAATGAGGCGGAGGATTGCGTCCAAGGTCATCGCCTGCGCCGTGTGCGCGCCGGCTTCGTGATAAATCTTCTCGCGCACCATGGTCCCTTCCATGTCGTTCACGCCGAAATGCAGTGACGTCTGCGAAAGGAATGGCGTGACCATCACCCAGTGCGTCTTGATGTGCTCGATGTTGTCCAGGAAGAGCCGGCCCACGGCGAGGTTCTTGAGGTCATCGAAACCACTTGTCGCCGTTCCCTCGCGATGGAGCGCGTGTCCGAGCTCGTTGTTATCCGGATGATACGCGAGTGGGATATACGCAAGGAATCCGCCGGTCTCGTCCTGCAGATCGCGCAGCATGGCAAGATGCGCCATGCGGTCCGCGAACGTCTCGACGTGACCGTAGAGCATCGTGCAATTGCTGCGGATGCCCAATAGATGCGCCTCACGATGCACGTTGATCCATTCTTCGCCCGCTAGTTTCTTATCTGCGATCGTTGCTCGTACGCCGGCACTAAATACCTCGGCACCGCCGCCCGGCATCGTGTCGAGTCCTGCGTCGCGCAGCGCGATCAACGTGTCACGAATGCTCATCTTTTCGATGCGCGCAATGTGCGCGATTTCGACGGCCGTGAGCGCCTTGATGTGCACATGCGGGAAATTCGACTTCAACGCGCGGAACATCTCGCTGTAATAGGCGAGACCGGCTTTCATGTCCAAGCCACCGACGATGTGGAACTCGCGCGTCAGCGTACTATTCGCCGTCGCCGCCTCCGCGAGCACCTGTTCGAGCGTATAGCGATACGCGCCCTCTTCCTTCGGCAGGCGCGCGTACGAACAGAACACGCACGTTTTCCGCAGCGTGCAGATGTTCGTGGGGTTGATGTGCTGGTTCGCGGCAAACAGAACGCGGTCACCATGCTTCGCACGGTTGACCGCGTTGGCCATCGCACCAATGCCGACGATGTCCGGTGACTCGAAGAGCGCGACGCCGTCGTCTGTCGTCAGGCGCTCGCCTTGTTCGATTCGGTCAGCAACGGAGCCTAACGACGAATCGCTGATCAGCTTGCGGTCGAGTGCCACGGCGGCTGGCATCGAAATCCTCAGTCTCTGAAGCGCCGGACTGCCAGCGTGACATTGTGCCCGCCGAAGCCGAAGCTGTTACTCAGCGCGACTTCGACGTCACGGCGCACAGCGCGGTTCGGGGTGTAGTTCAAGTCGAGATCGGGGTCCGGATGCTCGTAGTTGATCGTTGGCGGCACGACACAATCGCGTACCGCGAGTGTGCAGATGATGAACTCGACCGCGCCCGCAGCGCCGAGCATGTGCCCAGTCATCGACTTCGTCGAGCTGACGTTCACTTCGGCGGCGACGTCGCCAAAGACCGCCTTGATCGCCTTCGTCTCGTTCAGATCGTTCGCCGGTGTCGATGTACCGTGGGCGTTGATATAATCGACGTCCTCGGGCCTGAGCTTCGCGTCGGCAAGCGCTCGGCGCATGGCGCGCTGCGCACCTTCGCCATCGGGCGCGGGCGCGGTGAGATGATACGCGTCGCCCGTCGCACCGTAGCCGACGATCTCCGCATAAATGCGCACGCCGCGCTTCTTCGCGTGCTCGTAGTCCTCGAGCACCACGACACCGGACCCCTCACCCATCACAAATCCGTCGCGCGTTTTATCGAACGGCCGCGAGGCCGTCTCGGGTGTATCGTTCCGCTCCGACAGCGCTTTCATGTTTGCGAAACCGCCGATCGCCATCGGCGTCACCGTCGCCTCTGATCCGCCGGTGATGACAATATCCGCGTCGCCGTATTGAATCGTGCGGAACGCGTCGCCGATCGCGTGGGCGCTCGTGGCACACGCCGAAATCGTGGCGTAGTTCGGTCCCTTCGCGTTGTACCGCATCGAGACCAGCCCGGCGGCGATGTCGGCAATGAACATCGGAATGAAAAACGGACTGATCTTGCTCGGTCCGCGCTCCCGATAGGTGTCGTGCTGCTCCTCGAAGCTCTTGAGACCACCGATCCCGCTGCCGAGGATCACGCCGACACGGTCAGGGTCATACATCCCCGGATCGGTGAGTCCGGCGTCCGCCATCGCTTGCGCCGAGCCGGCGAGAGCGTACTGGGCGTAGGGATCGGCGCGCTTTGCCTCCTTGCGATCCATATACTGCAGTGGATCGAACCCCTTGACCTCGCACGCGAAGCGCACGGGGAACTTGGAGGCGTCGAACTTCGTGATCGGTCCTGCGCCGGGCACACCCTCGACGAGCGCACGCCAGGTCGCCGCCACGTCGTTGCCAACGGGCGTGATCGCCCCTAGACCGGTGACGACGACCCGACGCTTCATCAGACCGCAACCTTGTCGTTGAGGTATTTGATGGCGTCGCCCACCGTTCGGAGCTTCTCGGCATCCTCATCTGGGATGTCGATGTTGAACTCCTTCTCGAACTCCATCACCAACTCCACGATGTCGAGGCTGTCCGCACCGAGGTCCTCGATGAAACTCGCGTCATCAGAAAGCTTCTCGCGCTCGACGCCGAGCTCTTTCTCGATGATGTCGCGGACTTTCTGCGCGTTGTTGTCGGCCATGGGCGTGCGTCCTCTCCTCTGCGGTTGACGGTGTTACGGGAAATCTACTGTGCCATGATGGGGGATGTCACATGACCATCCCACCGTCCACTACGAACACTTGTCCAGTGATGTACGCCGCGTATTCCGACGCAAGGAATCCGACGACTCCAGCAATGTCGTTGGGCGTTCCAAGACGTTCCAGCGGTATTTGCTGCGACAACGTCGTCCGTGCCTCGGACGTCATCGCTGCCGTCATGTCCGTGTCGATGAACCCCGGTGCGACGACGTTAGCCAAGATATTGCGCGACGCCAACTCTTTCGCCACGGATTTTGTGAGTCCGATGAGGCCCGCCTTGCTCGCGGCGTAATTGGCCTGGCCCTTGTTGCCGACGATGCCAACGATGCTCGCGATGTTGATCACCCGACCCCAGCGACGCTTCATCATCCCGCGCGTCGCGGCACGAGTCGCCACGAACGCACCCCGAAGATTCGCGTCGATGACGGCGTCCCAGTCATCGTCCTTGAGGCGCATCAGCAGGTTGTCGCGCGTGAGTCCGGCATTATTGACCAAAATGTCCACCGCACCGAGCGATTTCTCGACGTCCGCGACCAGTTGAGTAACGGAATCGACGCTCCCCACGTCACAAGAGAAGCCTACGGCCGCACCACCCGGAAGCTGAGTCGCGACCTGCTCAGCGCGGTTTTTGTCCCGACCGACGACAGCCACCTTCGCGCCGCTCAGTGCCAAGGTTTCCGCGATGGCGCGACCGATTCCGCGCGTACTGCCGGTAACGAGAGCGGTGCGCCCCGAGAGGTCGATCTTCACGAAGCCACCAGGCCGAGAAGCTGCTCCACTTCGGCGACCGTTCCGCACGACGCAGTCTTCGCCGATGCCACGATCTTGCGGACAAGGCCAACGAGCACAGTCCCCGGACCCATTTCGACGAAAAGCGCATGCGGAAAATCGTGCGCGAGCGCTTGCACCTCTTCGGTCCATCGCACGGGACTCGTGAGCTGACGGACGAGTCGCTCGCGCGCCGTGTTCGCCGTCGTCACCGGCTTTCCGTCAACGTTGGCGTAGACGGGAAACTTCGGATCGGAGAGCGACGCGGCGCCCAGTGCCTCGGTCAGTCCGTGTTCCGCGA
>DATEGN010000082.1:0-18469 GCA_035280125.1 Gemmatimonadaceae bacterium
CGTCGAGCGTGTTACGAAAGCGCACTGCCGCGACGATTCCTGCCAGACTAAACGCCAACGCAACGCCTCGTGCGCGATGAGCTCAGAGCGCGGCAGAAAGCGCCACACGAGCAGCATGGCCCCAATGAGCACCGCGTAATAGCCGAGCAACCGGAGGATGAGACTACCAGTGGCTTTGGCGAGCCAACTCGTCCGGCCGTTCGAAGTGGTCATCGCCGACCTCCAGAGAGCCGTAACGCCGTGGGGCCGACCGAATATGCCGTTTTGCTTCTAGCGCCGCGAGATCGTCCTTCTTGTGACTCACTGGCTCTATGCGCCCCATTCGACGACTCCTCGCGCGAACACTCTTCGCGCCCTTCCTGCTCCTGCCGCTGCTCTACTGCAGCTATCCGAAGCCGTCGGCGAAGACGGTTGCGGGGGCGCTCGCCCATGCAAGCACGTTCACCGAGCCCAAGATGCTCGCGGTTCCGCGGCGCATCGAAACGAAAACACCTGCATCGATGGGCGGTGGCGCTCTGGATGATCGACAGCTGGCGAAGATCGAGCCGGTCGTCGCCATTCTGCATGCGAATAAGCTCGTTGACATACAGGATGTCTACGGCCCCGACGCTGCGTCGGGCGGCTACTTCCACGTGCTGGCGATCACGCCCTCGAGCGACGCGCCGGCCGATCTGTTCGTCGAGTCCGATGACCCGGGACCTCCTGGGCTGTGGTCAGCCACTAAGAAGACACCGGGCTGGCGCGTGACGCTCGGACGACGCGAGATCGTCAACGTTGGCCAGATCATCGACTCCAGCTCGCCACTCGCCGAGAGGCTCTCTCCCGGATATGTGCTTGCGGATGTCGGCTTCCGCTGGATACCGACCGATGTCGGCAAACTGTTCGATCAGGGTGAACTCAGCTTCGACGACCTGCCGCGTGACCTGCAGCAGGCAAGCGTGTACGCAGCCGATCTCGATAGTCGCGCGACCTACGGCGCGCGCGTCTGGCTCACGCGTGACAAGAAGGGCGAGTGGCAAGTGACGATGTTCGATTGCCGCCGCTGCTCGACCCAATCGTAATGAGATCCCAACGGTTCATTCCGAGCAACGCGAGGAGTCTGCTTTTTCTCGCCCTGATAATCGCGACCGCCTGCGGCGGACCAAGAATCCCGAAGCAGAAAGCTACGGCGATCATCGAAGCATCAACCGCATACAAGTCGCCGAAGCTCGTGTATGTGCCGCGCGTCGTTGCCATCCCCGCCGACGGTATCGCCAGCAGCACGGCGACGCGTGAGGGAGAGGCGCTTACGATCATTCAGATCGCTTCCGTCGATCCCGTTGTCGCCGTGCTCCGCGCGCGCGACCGCGTCGGCATCGAAGACTTCGTGAGCGCGTTGCCGGGCTCGAACCTGCTCGCTCCGCCGAAGCCAAAGGTGGACTCGACCGTGACCGATAGCGCCAAATCACCCAACGATTCGACGAGATTGGCCAACGACTCGACAAGGCCCCGCGGCGACACAACGAAGGTGCGCGACGACTCGACGCGGCACCATATCGCCAAGCCCCCGCCGCGACTCAATGATCCCACCACGAGTCCACCACCTGAGCCGCCATTGGCGCAAGCGTGGGTCCACACATTGCGCGTGACGCCGCGGCCGACCCTCGAGACCGATGAGTTGTCGCCCGACGATGGCGATGACAATCCGGAATCACCGCGCGTCAGCTACAACACGCGCGCAGTTGGCCGCACGCCCGGTTGGGCGCTCGCGATCGGCTCGCGCGAGATGATTCGCATTCTCGAAATCGGGGCCTATACGCCTACCCGAGGCGACCCGCCCGGTGAGCTGCGTGTCGATTTCCTTTGGCACTGGCGTCCGACGAAGCCCGGCGCGCCTTTCGATGCGGAGAGCGCCGAGTATCAGTCGCTCCCCGGCGAGGTGCAACAGGCGGCGATCGTGGGCGGCGTCACGCTCGACACCTCCACGCCGCACTGGAGTCGCGCCTACCTCGCGCGAGATGGAACGGGCTGGAAAGTGACGAGCGTCGACTGGAGCTATGGCGCCAACAGGCCACACGAACGCTGGTAAGCCGATTCGCCGATGCATGGCCCTCGAACCAGACGAAGCCTAACGATCGGCGTGCTCATGGGCACCGTGCTGCTCGCCGCGTGTCTCTCCAAGTCGATTACGAAAGAGCAAGCAGGCGTGTTTGTGCAGGCGTCGGCCGCGTTCACCCGTCCGAAGTTCGCCCATATCCCGCGTCAGCTCACCTTTCAGAGTGGCTTCGCGTCGCCTTACGGTAACGAGGGCATTCTCTCGATTTCCGACCTCGCACGGGTCGATCCGACGCTTGCGATTCTCAAGCTTTCGCACGCGGTGAACGTGAGCGAGAGCATCTACGGTCCGGGACGCGGGGCAATGCATCAACTCGTCGTCACACCGGTCGATATCGATAGCGCCTCGCTTCTTGCCGATGAAGACCCTCATGCCGCGGGATTCGACGAGCAGGAGAACATGGACGCGCAGGAAGAACGTTCCCGTACTGTTCTCACGAGCTCGAGTCAATTCAAGAAGGAGCTCGGCTGGCGCGTGCCGATTGGGACGCGACAGTTTCTACAGGTCGAGCGGATTCACAACTGGAAGGACGCGAACGAGAATATTCCGGTGAACGAGCTGGCGGTCGATTTCAGCTGGAGGTGGGTGCCTAACGAATTCGGCGACGCCTTCGATTCAGGCAGCGAGACTTTTCGCTCTTTCCCTGACTCGGTTCAGGAATCGGCGAAGTCCTGGGGAGTGCGAATGAACACCGAGTCTTCGATGCTTAGCCGAGCCTACCTTCATCGCGTCGGGGATAAGTGGCAGCTCCGGTTGATCCGCTGGTCCATTGGGCAAGGCAATCCCCGGTGATTCCTTAAGACAGGCATTCTGTACATGCGCCTTGCTTGTGCGACTGTGCTTCTGGCCTTCGTCGCCTCGTGCGGCGTCTCCGACGACCGTGAAATCGCGTTCGGCCGCGCGAACGCCGCGCAAATCGACGCTCAGCTCCCTCTCGTCACCGATTCCATTGTCACTGCGTACGTGCAGGCTCTCGGCGAGCGCATGGCGACGCGGACGAGTCGCGCCGGCTTGCCCTGGCGATTCACGATCGTGAACAGCAAGGAGATCAACGCGTTCGCCGTGCCCGGTGGTTTTGTATATGTGAACCGCGGACTGATCGAGCGCTCAGAGCGCATGGACGAGCTGGCCGGCGCGATGGGCCACGAGATCGGACACATCGTGCGACGACACTCGGTGCAGCAACTCGAGCGAAACAGTGGAACGCGCATCGGGATCGCGCTGCTGTGTGCGGTGACCAACGTCTGTGACAGCCGAGCAGCGCGAGTGGCCATCGACGTCGGTGGGGCTGCCTGGCTCTCGCACTACAGCCGCGCCGCGGAAGCCGAAGCGGACTCCGAGGCCGTCGCGAACACCACACGAGCGGACATTGATCCGGAAGGTATTCCCGCGCTCTTTCGCGTGCTGCTCTCTACGCGTCAACAGCAACCGGGGCTCGTGCAGAGCTTTTTCGCCTCGCATCCGCTCGAGGAGGATCGCATCGCGCAGACGCAGAGACTCATTGATCGAGTCGATCCAACCATCGAGCGCAGTTTGACGCGCGACGATAAAAAATTTCAGGTGATCAAGCGCCGGCTCGCCGCGTTGCCGTCTCGCTGAGCTCGGCCCGGCCTGAACTAGCGCGCTGCGGTGAGTGCTCGTCCCTCCGGCATTTGGGTGACGCCACCTGAAATAATGAATGCCATCACATCCGCGCTCTCGGCTGGGAGCGGGGAGACCTGTGTTGCCGGCACGACGAGGAGCTGTCCCGCGAAACCGTACGACTGTGGCACATACACCGTGACGTACTCCTTGAGTCCGATGATCGCGAGCGATTCCTGCGTCAAGAATCCCAGCACTCTGATACCACTCTGGGGCATTGGCGCAACGAGCACGGGTTTGTCGAATCGCCGCTTCTCCCCGACGAACGCGTTCAGCAGATCTCGCGTCGATCCGTAGAGCAACCGGACGAACGGCAGTCGCTCGAGCAGCGATTCGACGGCGGACAGCAAGCCGCGCGTGATCAGGTTCGACGCCAGAAACCCGACGAGCGTGATCAAAGCGATCGTCAACAAGAAGCCTACGCCGGGTATCGGAAATCCCAGCCAGTTGTCGATGCTCGTGAAGATGGCGTAGCAGACGTAGATCGTTACCGCGACGGGCGCGACGACGATCACACCGCGAAAGAAATAGTTGAGCAGGCGGGACATTGCGCGAAGGGGAGGCGTGAGGGTCAAAGCAACGAGATCCTTCAATCTGACACGGCTCCGCGGGTTGGGCAGTATGGCCTCGCACTTGCCCGACCTGAGGACGACATCAGCCCGAGGGGAGGGCGTCCATGACGGATCGCGAGAAGGGGCCGGAATCGAAGCGCGAGCGAGCGGAACAATCAGGCGAGCAGGATGCAATCATTCCGGAGCGCCACGGTCGACATGGCGGGAGTGAGGAGTCGGAGGGCGCGCCACAGGACGACGCGCCGGAGGCACCGGCCCCACGCGAGCACGACGCCGACAACACGAGGCGCTGATGGCAACGCAGTCGCGTAAGCGGTTGCGCAAGCCAAAGCCGATCAATGCTCCACGCGCCAAGCGCCCAACTGCGCGGCGAGGCGTCGCGGCAGGCTCGGCCGCGGACTTCATACCGCCGAATCCAACTCTTGCGAGCCTGCGTGCCGCGGCGATGACGTGCCGGGGCTGTCACCTGTGGACGCTCGGCACGCAAACCGTATTTGGCGAAGGTCCGAAGCAAGCGCGCGTAATGATCGTTGGCGAGCAACCGGGTGACCAGGAGGACCGCGCGGGCCATCCGTTCGTCGGTCCATCGGGACGGCTGCTCGACCGCGCGCTCGAGGGTGCAGGCATCGATCGCGACGACGTATACGTCACCAACGCGGTGAAGCACTTCAAGTGGGAGCGTGGTGAGAAAAGCGCGCGGCGCATCCACAAGAAGCCTAACGACGCCGAAATTCGCGCGTGTCATCCCTGGCTCGAGCAGGAAATTCGGCTCGTCGCACCGCAGGTCATCGTGTGTCTCGGTGCAACGGCGGCGCAGGCGATCATGGGCAAGAGTTTTCGGGTGACGAAGGACCGTGGACGTGCGGTGAAGGCGCCAAACGGAGGCACCGTGATCGCGTCGGTCCATCCTTCCTCGGTGCTGCGAGCTCCCGATCCGGCCGCGCGAGCGCAGGCGGAGCGCGAGTTTTTCGCTGATATGAAGAAGGTCGCGCGACATCTCGCGTAGGGGCTAGATGCTGGGGGCCGGGGGCTAGGGGCCGCTGATATAGTCAGGCTGTAGATGTCCAGGCCTAGCCCCTGGCCCTTAGCCCCTAGCACCTTCATGCCCATGCACGAACCATCAATCAAGCACCTCAAGCGCGTCGATCCTGTGCTCGCCACGGTCATCGATCGCGTCGGCCCTTGCCGTTTCGAGACGCGACGTGAGGGCACGCACTTCGACGCACTCGTTAGGTCGATCGTTTACCAGCAGCTCTCGGGCAAAGCCGCGTCGACGATTCTCGGCCGCGTCCGCGGACTGTACGGCGATCGCGGACCGACGCCGAGCGAGATCCTCGCGACTCCCGACGAGACGCTGCGTGGCGCGGGGCTCTCGCGCCAAAAGCTTTCCTATCTCAAAGATCTCGCGGCAAAGGTTGAGAGTGGCGTGGTTCCCCTCGCGGCGGATACCATCGATCATCTGCCTGACGACGAGATCATCCAACGTCTCGTGCAGGTGAAGGGCATTGGCCGCTGGACGGTTCAGATGTTCCTCATGTTCCGACTCGGTCGGCTCGACATTCTGCCCGAGCTGGATCTCGGCATTCAGAACGCGATCCGGCGCGCCTATCGCCTGAGGAAGCAACCTGGCCCCAAGGACGTGAAGCGCATCGGAAAGAACTGGACGCCCCACGCGAGCGTCGCGAGCTGGTACTTGTGGCGTTCGCTCGAAAGCCCGGCGCCGCCGACCGCGAAGAAGAGCAGGCCAGCTAAAAAGCGACCCAATATCAAGAAAGAAAAGTCACGCAAAAAACGGCGACCATCATCCTGATGGAACGTACATGGAGTGATGTAGACCAATACTTCGTCGAACGATTGATCCATGCCGACGACGCGCTCGATGGCGCGCTCGCTGATAGTGCGACGGAAGGCCTCCCAGCGATCAATGTTACGCCGATACAGGGCAAGTTTCTCGCGCTTCTCGTGCAGCTCATCGGGGCGCGCCGGATTCTCGAGATTGGAACGCTCGGCGGGTACAGCACGATCTGGATGGCACGTGCGCTACCGAAATCCGGACGCATCCTGTCTCTCGAGATCGACGAGCATCACGCCGAGGTCGCGCGCGCGAACATCGAGCGCGCTGGTCTCGCGAAGCGTGTCGATATTCGTGTCGCTCCTGCCACGGAAAGTTTGGCCAAGTTGATCGCCAAGCCCTCCAAGCCGTTCGATCTCGTGTTCATCGATGCGGACAAGGAGCGCACACTCGAGTACTTCGAGGCGGCGATCGAGCTGTCGCATCGCGGAACGCTGATCGTGGTCGACAACGTGGTTCGCAAGGGCGAGATCGTCGATGTGGTGTCTACCGACAAGAGTGTCCGGGGCATGCAGCGATTCATGGACAAGCTGGCAAAGGATTCTCGCGTCGACGCGACCGCGCTGCAGACCGTCGGCAGCAAGGGGTACGATGGATTCGTCCTGGGTCTCGTCACCGCTCCGAGGACAACGCGAGCCCCACAGCGGCGCCGAGCGCCCATCCGGCGAGGACGTCCGTGAGCCAGTGCTCGCGCACGTAGACGCGGTCGACTCCGATCAGGAGAGGAAGCCCGAGTCGAAGCGCGCGGGCTTGGCGCTGGGTTAGTATTTGCTCACTCTCCAAAACATGTGCGGCGACAATAGCAAGCGCCGTGAGCTCAGTCGTGTGGCCGCTCGGAAACGTGCTCTCGGATTTTGGTCCTCGTCCTGACGGACGCGGAGGACGCGGCCGATGGACCACGGAGCGCAGTACTCGCACTGCCAACCAGCTTGCGACAGCCGACGCCGCGATCCTTCCGCCGCCACGATAGCCGAGGCGCCGCAACACCCGCGCTCCGAGTATCGAAACTGGGATGTGAGCACCGGGAAGCCCAAACACCTCAAGTGGACGCTGGGCCTGCACGATCCGCGGTCGATGGAATCGGCGCGCGAGCGCGTAGAGCTCTCGATCGAGCGCCGTCGGCTCGTCGATCAGCGCGATCAGGCCGAACGCGGCAAGTGCCGCGATTGCTGCTGGCGGGGACGCGGCGCGGAGCTGCGGATGTCGCGCGAGTGTCACGAGCACCTGGCATCTAGCACGCAGCTCCTTCTAGCACGCCACGCGCCATATGCTATTCTCCGGTATGACTTCCACATCGATCATCTCCGCCGAGATCGCGGAGCCGATCAACGCGCGCATACTTGCGGTCTCCGAAGATCGGATCGCCGGCTTCCTCGTCGATCCATTCGGAGAGATCGCGCGCTTGACCGAACTGCCGCTCGACATCGTGCTGGAGCGGCTTCGCGCGATGCTCGCCGCTGGAACGATTCGTCGCATTCGACAGACGTTAATGGCGACGAATCTCGCGCCCGGCGCACTCGTCGCGTGGCGCCTGCCAAGCGAGCGGCTCGACGACGCATTCGACTTCATGTGGCGCGAAGATCCATTCTCAGGACACATCGTCATTCGCTCGACTGACGGCGCGACGCCGGGCTCGGCATATCGCCTCTGGACGACGCTGAAGGTTCCACAGGGGTTCACGATTGCCGCGCACTGCGACTTTCTCGCCTCGCGCATCGGCGCGGAAGGATATCGCGCGATGCCGGCCAAAAGGCTCTTTGCGCTCGGCGTGGGCCATGTGCGGCGCAAGGGCATGGAGCCGGGGTCGAAGAGTGAAGAGTTGGGAGCCGTGATCGACACGAATATCGTCGAACTGTCGCGGCGCGAATGGCGCGTGCTCGAGGCGCTCAAGCGCGAGCTCGACGTGGATGAGGTTCGACAGGACATCTGGTATCTCCGCGCACGAGAATCGGGCGAGCAATTCGAGGAGTTCGTCCGCATCGCGCGTGATCTGAGCGATCGCAAAGTGATTGGCCGCTTCTCCACGTTCCTCGAACATGTGAAGCCCTCGGCTGCCGGCACGCGGGTGACGCGCTACAACGCGCTCTTTCACTGGCGCGTGCCGGAAGGACGCGAGATCGAGGCCGGCCGCGAGGTTGGGCGTCATCATATTCTCACGCACGCGTACTGGCGCGAGGGCGGTCCAGAGTTCGCGAATGTGAACATCATGGCAGTCGCGCACGGAACCGACAAACCGACGGTGCTCGCGCATAAGGCCGCAATCGACGCGCACCTCACGAGCGTCGGCATGCCGATACTCTACACGAACGTGTTCTGGGGCGGCCGGAGTGAGATCAAACCCTCGGAGATCTCGCCGAGCGTGTATGAGCGCTGGTGGTCAGAGATGCACGAATGACGCGGATGCATGGACAAGCCATGAATCCAGCGTTCGTCCCAGACTGAGACATGGCCGTTGCGGCAGTGCTGTACGGACAGGGGCTGCGGCTGCTGTGGGATGAGCAGGTCGGTCGCGGGATTCGAGGATGGGAGGCAACCTGCTTCGCTGGCAACGCCGGCACTCGGCCTCGGACGACCAATCTCGGCATCGCGGTGCTCTTGCTCTTCGGTACCACGCTGCATTCCGGCGCCTTAGGTGCGCTTCTCACCTTCTCGCGCACGCTC
The DNA here is from genome assembly GCA_035280125.1 of Gemmatimonadaceae bacterium. Lineage (GTDB taxonomy): Bacteria > Gemmatimonadota > Gemmatimonadetes > Gemmatimonadales > Gemmatimonadaceae > AG2. The sequence continues at coordinate 8,822 of DATEGN010000082.1, forward strand.
TGGTATCCAGCCTATGCGCTTGCGTGCCGAGCACACTGCACGCTCACGCCTCTGGAAGATCAACAGCTCGCCGGGCTGATCATGTGGATTCCGGCGGCGTTCGCCTATCTCTTCGCCGCCGTCATCCAGTTCGCGGCATGGCTTCACGCGTCCGAGGATCGCGTTCACTCGCGAGAGCTCGCGCGAGCGACGCAATGGACGCACCGCTCGATGGAGGACGATTGGTCGTGACCGCGCGGGTCGGCCTCGTTCTCTGGTGCGTCGCTACGACGGCCTGCTCGTCTGGCGAACGAGATGCGATAGCGCTCACGCATGGCGGCAGTCCAACACGAGGAGAGGGGCTGATCAGCGCGTATGGTTGTGGCTCCTGCCACACGATTCCAGGTGTCGCAGGCGCCAAGTCCACTGTCGGACCCGATCTTCGCGGTATAACGGGCCGTGCGTACATCGCCGGCGTCTTGACTAACACGCCAGAGAATATGATGCGGTGGCTGATGAATCCTCCTGCGGTCGACGACAAGACAGCGATGCCGAATCTTCACATCGGTGCGAAAGAAGCACGCGACATGGCCGCGTATCTCTACACACTTCGCTGACCATTCCTCGACGTGAAGCGCTGGTTGGGAGTTGCACTCGGCATTGTCACGAGCTTCGGCGGCTTTCTCGAGATCGGCTCGATTGCAACGGCCGCTCAGGGCGGCGCGGAGTATCGCTACCAGCTCGCCTGGGCGATCGTGCTTGGCACGATCTGTATCGCGTTGCTGATCGAGATGTCTGGCCGCTTCGCGGCGGTGAGCAAACACACGATTGCGGACGCCATGCGGGAGCGGTTCGGGATCCACTTCTTTCTGGTTCCGCTCACGCTCGTATTCCTCATTTCGCTGCTCACGTTAGCGGCGGAAATTGCCGGCGTTGCGGTTGCGATCGAATTCGTCACGGGCATCCGCTACTCCGTTTGGGCGCTGCCCGTCTGCGTGCTGGCTTGGGTGCTGCTGTGGTATGGCACCTTCAGCGCGATTGAAAACGGTATCACTCTGCTCGGCCTCACCACTATTGCGTTCGTTGTCGCCGCCGTGCAGCTCGGCCCGGACTGGCACAAGCTCGTCGCGGGAGTGGTGCCGTCGCTCCCTGCGAAGCAACCGGCGCATTACTGGTTCATCGCCGTGAGCATCCTCGGCGCGTCAGTCTCGCCATATCTTTTCTACTTCTACTCGTCAGGCGCGATCGAGGAAAAATGGAGCCAGACCAACGTGCTACCGAACCGTGTGATTGCCGGTATCGGCATGGGATTCGGCGGGTTTCTGTCCGTCGCAGTGCTCGTCGTCGCGGCGCTGGTGTTCGCGCCGCGCGGCATGAAGGTGAACGAGTATCAGCAACTGCCGATGCTGCTGTCTTCCCCCTGGGGACGGGCCGGGTTCTTGATATTTGCCTTTTCACTTTTCATTACGTGCATTGGCGCGACGGCGGAGATTGCGCTCGCCCTCGCGTACAACATTGCTCAAGGGTTTGGCTGGAACTGGGGCGAGGATCTCGAGCCCAGCGCCGATGCCCGGTTCAGCCTGATGTACACCGTGATTCTCCTTCTCTCACCACTGCTTGTGCTGGTGGGCATTGATCCACTCAAGCTTACGAATCTGTCGATGGCGCTCACGTCAGCAGCGCTGCCGGTCGCCATTCTGCCATTTCTCGTTCTGATGAACGATCGGAAATACCTCGGCGAATACACAAATCGCTGGTCAGGCAATCTCGCCATTCTCATCATCAGCGTGCTTGCCAGTGTGGTCGCCATCGTGTCGATACCGCTCGAGATCATCGGAGGATCGTGACGCGGTTTTTTCTTGTGCGCGATGTGCTCGACAATCAACTCGTCGATGCAACCGGGAAGAATGCCGGCAAGGTCGATGGCATCGTGATCGAACTGCGAAACCACGAGCCGCCGCGAGTCACGTACGTGGAAGTTGGTCCGGTGACGTTAGCACGGCGCCTCAATCGTCGCTTCGGGAGCTGGGTGGCACGAATCGACGCTCACCTCGGCAGTGGGCGCGGCACGCCGATTCGCATTCCCTTTTCGCGTATCGGCTTCCAGGGACCATCCCTGCGTGTTGATCTCGTCGTGAGCAGCACTCCGATCATGGCGTTCGAGAAATGGCTGCGCGAAAAAATCGTGAGGCACATTCCATGGTCGTGAATACGGACGACTCGGCACCTCGCGAAGTTCATGTCGAATCGCTTATCGGTTGCGCTCTTCTCGATATTGACGGACGCAAAGTCGGCCGAGTCGAAGAGCTGGTGGTAGAGCAGGTCGGCAGCGACTGGGTTGTGGTGGAGGTGCACGTTGGTATCGGCGCCCTTCTCGAACGCGTGGTCGAGCTGTCTACGGTTGTCCCAATGATCGGTGCGCTGCGTCGGAAGCTCGGCGTTCGTTACCGAGTTCCCTGGACTCACGTGGACCTCCGCGACCCTGACCATCCGCGCGCGCTCGTTAGGTTGTGCGACCTCGAGCGACTGTGAGCCTCACGCTTAAAACAAGACGCTGTACCACATACGCACCGGCGGTGCCTGTCTGGTACGCGCTCTGCCGTAGGACATGAACCTTCAATCCTTCGGCCCACGACACTCCATCAGCACGAAGACCTAGACCGTCGGCTGCTCGTTCAGTACGCCATCAGCCGCGCTCTCGCCGAGTCGGAAACCGTCGAGGACGCTCTGCCACGCGTGCTCGAGGAGCTCGGCACGCAGCTTGGCTGGCAATTCGGAGCATTCTGGTTGCTCGACGAGGCGCGCAAACGGATGCGCGTTGCGTCAGTCTGGCGCATTGGTCCTTACCCGGAGTTCGAAGCCGCCACGCGCGCGAATGCCTTTTCACGCGGCCGGGGAATTCCGGGGCTGGTTTGGCAGTCTGCCGAGCCGATCTGGAAGAGCGACGCTGGCGAGGCGGATCAGCTGCCTCGACAGCGCGTCGCCAGGCGCGAGGGGCTGCGAGCGGTATTCGCGTTTCCAGTCGTCACTGTTCAAGCGCGAACGGACGAAGCCGACGAGGTCGATGGCGGGCCTCTCCGACGAACGGCCGTCGTTGGTGTGGTCGAACTGTACAGCGCCCACACCGAGCCACCCGATGAGCAGATGCTCAATGTGGCGGCGAGTATTGGGCTCCAGCTCGGCGTCTTTCTCGCGAATCGAAGCGCTTACGACGCGGAGCGCACTCAGCGGATTCGTAATGCTGCGGTCGTGGATATCGCCCTCGACTGTATCATCACCATCGATCACGATGGACTCATTCTCGAATGGAATCCCGCGGCGGAGCGCACCTTTGGGCACCAGCGAAGCACCGTGATCGGACGCGAGCTCGCCGAAACGATCATCCCGCCAAAACACCGCGAGGCTCACTATCGAGGATTCGCGCGGTATCGACAGACCGGCGAGGCACATTTGCTCGGCAAGCGCGTCGAGGTCGAGGGGATGCGCGCCGACGGAACACTCTTCCCGCTCGAGCTCGCGGTTACCCGAGTGCCAGTCTCGGGACCACCAGTGTTCACGGCGCATCTTCGCGATCTCACGGAGCGAAAGCATCTCGAGGCGAGACAGCACTTGCTGCTTCGCGCGAGCCGCGTGCTTCTGGGTTATCTGGACAGCGATCGGATGCTTTGCGACCTGAGCGCAGTCGTCGTTCCAGCGTTCGCGGATTGGTACACGGTCGATGTCGTGGAGTCGGACCGTTCAATTCGCCGTATCGAGACGAAGCATCGCGACCCGTCAAAGCTGGAAGCCACGCACGCGCTCGCGAATCGTTACGCGAATCGTCCCGAATCGCGGTATGGGGCACGCGGCGTCATCCGCACCGGACAGAGTCAGCTGGTGACCGCAATCACCGACGAGATCCTGGACGAGATTGCGCAGGACGCACAACACCTCCGTCTCATTCGCGGTCTCGGTTTGCGTTCTTTCATTGTCGTTCCACTGCGTGCGCGCGAGGCGATACTGGGCGCGATGACATTCGTGACCGCCGAATCGGGCCGGCGCTTCGATGAGCGCGATCTGGAAGTGGCGGAGGAGCTTGCGTCTCGCGCGGCGTTGGCCCTCGACAACGCGCGTCTGTTCGCCGATGTCAACGAGGGTCGGCGGCTTCTCGAGGAACAGGCGACGGAGCTCGAGGCCCAGGCAGCAGAGATGGAAACGGTCGCGGAGGAGCTCGAACAGTCGAACAACAACCTTCGATCCGCCAACGAAATCCTGGCCGAGCGGAGAAAGGAGGCCGAGCAGGCGCGTGTCGATGCCGAACAGGCACGTCGCGAGGCGGACGAGGCCAATCGCGTGAAGAGTGAATTCCTCGCCGCGATGAGTCACGAGCTGCGAACGCCGTTGAACGCGATCATCGGGTACGCCCAGCTGCTCGACGTCGGCATTCGTGGTCCAGTCAGTGCCGAGCAGCACGCCGACCTCGGCCGCATCCAGCGCAGCTCGGAGCACTTGCTCAGCTTAATTACCGATATTCTAAACTACGCGAAGGTCGAAAGCGGTCGCCTCGAATATCACATTACGTCGACGCGGCTCGATCAGTGCCTCACTGAAGTCGAGGAGCTCGTCGCACCACTTGCGACGGACAAGCACATTACCTATCGCGTGCGGACGGCATGTCCCGGCGTGAGTGTCTGCGCAGACGCTGAAAAACTGCGACAAATCCTGGTGAATCTGTTGTCGAACGCGATCCGCTATACCCATGATGGCGGCTGCGTCGACATCCGCTGCTCCGACACCGATACGGAAGTATTCATCGACGTAATCGACACGGGGGTCGGTATCCCGCGTGACAAACTCGAAGCGATCTTCGAGCCGTTCGTTCAGGTCGATCGATACGCCGGCCAGCGACAAGGCACAGGGCTCGGACTCGCGATCAGCCGAGACCTCGCGCGCGGAATGCGCGGAGAGCTGACGGCCCGCAGCGAGGTTGGTCGAGGATCCGTATTCACGGTCACGCTACCCAAGGCGAAAAGCGCAAACTGCTGAGCTGCTGAAGGCGCTCGTCAGTTGCGCTGTCCGTCCGTTGCACTGTTGGGCGTTTGCGTATTTCCATCCCATCGATACACCCTTCCGGCCTTCATCACGAACACAACTCTCCGCAGCGCAGTAATGTCTTTCGACGGATCTCCGTCCACCGCGATCAGGTCCGCCTGATATCCGGGCGCAACGCGCCCGATCTGATTTCCGAGACCGATTGCCTCTGCTCCTAACGATGTCGCAGACGTGATCGCGTCGATCGGCGGTTGGCCACCATCCTGCACGCGGCAAATCAAGTCTTCGACATTTCGCCCGTGCGCGCCAGCGACAGCGTCCGTTCCCCAGACGATCTTGAGCCCCGGCGTCGCACGCGCACGCTTGAACGCCGCGACAGCCATCGGGATCGCCTTCTCCATCCATTCGAACCCAGCTTCGTTGTAGTTGCCGATGCCTTCGTATTTGGCGCGGTTCTCGAGATAGTTTCGGAACACGAGCCCGCACTGTGGATCGAAGTACGTCCCGCGCTCCGCCATCAGCTTCAGCACATCGTCCGTGGCGAACACCCCATGCTCAATCTGCGTGCAGCCGGCGAGCGTTGCCGCCTTCATGCTTTCGGCGCTATGCGCGTGGACGAGCGTACGCAATCCGATCGCCCTGGCCTCTCCGCAAATTGCGTCGAGCTGCTCCTGTGACAGCGTTTGTTTGCCACCGTCGCGAATACTCGCCGACGCGAAGATCTTGATGAAGTCGGCGCCTTCCGCCTTGCGCGTGCGCACGATCTCACGCATCGAGTCGGGCGTGAGGCGCGCATTGGTAATCGGTTGCAATGACGTGAGCATGCGCGGTCCGGGAGTGCCCTGCGTCGCGATGAAATCGCGCAGGTCCTTGTCCTCCGATGAGCCGGGACTCTGAATCGTCGTTACGCCCGACGTCAACGTCGCAAATGCGTTGGCGGCCATCGCGAGCATCGACTGAACAGGTGTATCACCGTCGTTTGGCGTGTGATAACGGCCGTTCCGATTGAAGTACCAGGCCACGTGGGCGTGGCCGTCAATGAGTCCGGGCAGCACCGTGAAGCGACTCAGGTCGTACACCGTCCCGCTCGAACCAGAACGATCGACGCGGCTGATCAGACCCTTCTCGACGACGATTGTCGCGTTCTTCGTCACACTGCCGCGACCGTCGATCAACTGCCCGGCTCGAATCGTCACTGGAGCGGCCTGCGCCGCAAGGACGGCGGGAATCGAGAGCATCGTGAGGGCTGCGAGTCGAGTGCGCATGGCGACACAGCGAGAATGTTGAGAGGTCTTAGTGCGGACAAGGACTATCGAAACTGGCGCAATAATACACCACCGGCTCATAGTTGGAGAGGCACCCGGGAGTGGAGGTGGAGCGCGAGCGGCATCGCGCGTGACTCCGTAGAGCCTTACTCGCGAGCGCCAACGAAGTGAGCGAGCTGCCCACCCAGCCGCTATGACGCGACACTACCTACCAATCAGCATCATTGCGGCGCTGATCATCGCCGCAATGATTTACTGGCAGCTGCGTGAGCCGGTCGATCGGCTCGTTCGGCTGGGCGGCACGATGGCGGCAGCCGTCGTGCCGCGCATGCTCGCCATCACGACGTTTCTCGCCGGGACCATACTTCTTTTCTCCGGCGCGACGCCGCCGATTGGACATCGCCTCTATTGGGTCAACCGCTTTCTCCCGCTGCCTGTCGTCGAGGCGGCGCATTTCTTCGGCAGCATCGCCGGTGTTGGTCTGCTGCTCCTCGCGCGCGGAATTCAGCGCCGGCTCGACGCAGCCTACCACCTGACCGTCGCGCTGCTCGCGGTGGCGATGGTCTTCACACTGCTCAAGGGTTTCGACTACGAGGAAGCGATTTTTTTGTCGGTCATGCTTGCGGTGCTCGTTCCGAATCGGCGCTACTTCTATCGCAAGGCGTCGATTATCGAAGAGCGCTTCACACCAACATGGATCGCCGCGATCGGTCTGATCGTGCTGGCGTCCATCGTTCTGGGTTACGTGTCGTATCACGGCATCCCTGGCGAGATGTTCTGGGAATTCGAGCTCGACCAGACCGCGCCGCGCTTTCTCCGCGCCACGGTCGGCGTCGTGCTGGTACTGCTGATCTTCTCGATGGCGCGCTTGCTGCGGCCGGCAAAAGTTCGCGCACCGATGCCGGCCGCCGAGGACATCGAGCGCGCCCGGCCCATTGTCGCAGCGACTCGTGATGCATCGGCCAATCTCGTCGTCCTCGGCGACAAGGCAATCCTGTTCGCGCCGACAGGTCAGTGTTTCCTCATGTACGCCGTTTCAGGGAGGAGTTGGATTGCGCTCGGTGATCCCGTCGGCCGGCTCGAGGAATGGGAGCCGCTGGCGACGCAGTTCATCGATCTCGCGGTGCGACACGGCGGCTGGCCGGTGTTCTACAAGGTCAGCCGCGACCACATTGGGATGTACCTCGATTTCGGACTCAGCGTCGTCAAACTCGGCGAGGAGGCGCGCGTTCCCCTTACCGACTTCTCGCTCGACGGGGCTCATCGGCGCAATCTGCGCCGTGTCTGGCGCAAGGCCATCGACGACGGATGCAGCTTCGACGTCCTCGAGACGGAAGAATCGATCGAGCCGGTGCTCTCGTCCCTGCGTACGATCTCGGACGAGTGGCTCGAGGCCAAGAAGACACGAGAAAAGAGTTTTTCACTCGGTCGTTTTCGAGACGACTACGTGCTGAGCTATCCCGTCGGCGTCGTCAAGAAAAACGCCACAATTGTCGCCTTCGCGAATGTGTGGACCTCTGGCTGCCACGAGGAGCTCGAGGTCGACCTGATGCGATACAATGGTGCCGCGCCTCCAGGTGTCATGAGGTATCTCCTCACGGAGTTCATGATCTGGGGCAAGCGAGTCGGGTATCGCTGGTTCAATCTCGGCATGGCGCCACTGTCGGGCTTGCGCGAGACCCTCGTTGCACCGCTCTGGTACCAGATCGGTGTCGCGCTCTATGGCCGAAGTGAGCGTTTTTACAACTTCCAGGGTATCAGGTCCTTCAAAGAGTGGTTCCATCCACAGTGGGAACCGAAATACCTCGCTAATCCCGGCGGTGCGATTCGGCCGCTCGTCATCGCTAACGTGGCCGCGCTAATCGCTGGCGGCTACGAGGGGGTGTTACGGAAATGAGGAAACTGTTAATCGCGATACTCGGTGTCATTGCGGGTTGTGAGTCCGGCCCGAAAGTACCGTATGTCCCGCACGATGCTTCCCTGCGTGACGAGCCTCTGCTGTTCTATCCGGCGCGCGAGCGGCCGGCACGCGCGTTCATCCTGTTCCTCGGTAACGATGTCGGCTTCTGGAAGCCGCACGAGGAGCTCGCATGGCGCCTGGCCGAGAACGGCTATGACGTGGTCGGTATGGACGTGAAGAACTTCCTCGCGCGTCTGCCCGAAGGTGAGCCCGCGCGCGACAGCAGCTTCGACGCGTCCATCGGGCCCCTCATCTCGCGCGCGCGGGCGGAGCTCGGTGCTGACTCACTGTCGTTCGTCATTGGCGGACACTCGTTTGGCGCCGAGGTGGCGTTCTGGATCGCGTTGCATCGTCCGCCCCCAAAGCTGGTCGGCGTGCTCGCGATGTCTCCACGAAGTACCGGTCACCTCGTCGTAACGCCTTATGATCTTCTCAATCACGAGGCAAGCGGACCGTATTCCTTTTCGACCATCGGTGCGGCGACGTCTATTGCGTCGGGAGTCCGAATTGCACTCGTTCGCGGAGCGAAGGACCAGTTTCGTCGACACGACCCCGCTTTCATCGCCGCCGGCGGACCGCGACTGCGCTATTTCCCGATTCCGTTTGCCAATCACTCATTGCGCAAGCTGCTGATCGCGGGCCCGATCATCGAGCACGCCGTCGAGTTTCTCGTCGAGCCTCGTCGAATGGACACCATCAGAACAGCTTCAATGCGGTGACGGTGAGCGAGCGCCTCGTCGGCGAGCGACGTACCTTTCTTGAATGACTCGACGGCTTCGCGTTCTTGCAGTGCTCACCGCGCTCGTGCTCGCGCCCGCTGCGCCGGCGATTGGGCAGTTCTCGACGACAGAATACGCGCAGCGCCGCGCGGCGCTTCTTGCGCAGATCCCCGACGGCATCGTCGTGGCGTTGGGCGCACACGAGCCCGCGCAAGACTATCTCTCTTTTTATCAGTCTCCCTCGTTCACGTATCTCACCGGCTTTCTCGAACCGGACGCGGCACTCGTCATCGTCAAGTTCGCTGGCAAGGTGACGAGTACGCTCTTCGTCGAGCCGCGGATTCCCGCCCGTGAGGTCTGGGTTGGCGCGCGACTCGGTGTGGAGGGCGCGCAACGGCGCACTGGTATTCCGACCCGAGAGATCAGCGATTTGACGCACGCGCTCGACTCACTTGTGACGAGTCCGTTGCCCTGGTACTTCGTTGGCGAGCTCGCAACTGAAGACGGAAGCGCGCTCACCCCGGATCAGCAGTTCGTGTCCGCATTCCACAGCCGGCATCCGTCGGCTGTTCTCAAGGACCCGACACCGCTTGTACTGCAACTCCGCGCAACCAAGTCGCCGGGAGAGCTCGCACTCATTCGCCAAGCGGCGGAGATCACCGCGCGCGCCGAGCGCGACGCAATGCAGGCCCTG
>DATEGN010000083.1:0-2172 GCA_035280125.1 Gemmatimonadaceae bacterium
CCCTTTGGATTCGCCCACATTCGCGCAATTCGCGTCGCGGCAGTTCCGCTCAGGATGTATAGGTGTTTTGATGCCGAGGTGGTCAGCTTATAGTCAGCCATCGCCGACACTAATACAGAACAGCAAATGCTGCGCTTCACCACCGCCGGAGAGTCTCACGGTCCCGCCCTCGTCAGCATTCTCGAGGGCATGGTCGCCGGACTTCCATTAACTGCAGACGACGTCAACGTCGAGCTCGCGCGGCGGCAGCAGGGCTATGGCCGCGGGCGACGCATGCAGATCGAGAAAGATGCCGTCGAGTTTCTCTCCGGTGTCCGCGCCGGCGAGACGATCGGCTCTCCGATCGCGATGCTGATTCACAATCGCGACTGGAAGAATTGGCAAGAGATCATGTCTGCATCGCAGACGGAAGCGGAGCTTGCCGTCCCGCGGCCCGCACCCCGCAAACGTGCCGTAACGCGCGTCCGGCCGGGTCACGCGGATCTTTCAGGTTTACTCAAGTACGACCGCGACGACGCACGTGACATTCTCGAGCGCGCTTCAGCGAGAGAGACGACGGCGCGCGTCGCCGCCGCGGCAATCTGCAAACGCCTCCTCGCTGAATTCGGCGTCGCCATCGGAAGTCACGTCATATCACTCGGCGGAATTGATGCCAAATCGCCAGACCTCTTACCTGCGGATATCAACGCCGCCGCCGACGCGTCGCCGCTGCGCACGCTCGACCCCGACGCCGAGCAGGCGATGATCGCGAAGATCGACGTCACCAAACGAGAGGGGAACACGCTCGGTGGCATTTGCGAAGTGATCTGCGATGGCCTTCCCGTTGGACTTGGTTCGCACGTCTCATGGGATAGAAAGCTGGACGGGCGCCTGGCGGGTGCTCTCATGTCCATTCCCGCCGTGAAGGCCGTCGAGATAGGCATCGGCTTCGACGCGTCGCGCCGCAGTGGCGCCGAAGTCCACGACGAGATCGACCCGCAACCGGACCGTGCTCTCACCGGCAACGTGCGCCGTCGCACAAATCGCGCGGGTGGGCTCGAGGGCGGTATCACCAATGGAGAGCCGCTCGTCTTACATGTAGGGATGAAGCCGATCTCGACGCTCATGCGGCCTCTGGCGACGATCGACGTGAATACCGGCCAGCCCGCCGCCGCGGTCGCGGAGCGAAGTGACGTTACCGCCGTACCCGCCATGGGTGTAATCGCGGAAGCAATGACGGCCCTGGTGCTCGCTCAGGCCTTCCTCGAGAAATTCGGTGGCGACTCCCTCGTGGAGACGAGGCGTAACTATGACGGCTACCTTTCGTACCTCCAATCCCGTATCGGCGGCTGATCCGCGCCGGCCCCACCTGATCCTGGTGGGATTGCCGGGTGCAGGTAAATCGACTGTGGGCAAGGGAGTCGCCGCGCGTCTCGCACGCACTTTTCTCGATTTTGACCAGGAGATAGAGCGGCGAGAGGGGAAGACAATTGCCGAAATATTCGGTGAAAAAGGTGAGGGCCACTTCCGCGAGCTCGAGCGCGTGCTCACAGAAGAGCTCAGCCAGATGGGGAATATGATCCTCGCGCCAGGCGGCGGCTGGGTATCCAACCCGCAGGTAGTTGGACTACTCCGACCCCCTGCACGCCTGATCTATCTCCGTGTGAGACCCGAAACCGCACTCGAGCGTCTGGGATCCGAGCGCAGCACCCGGCCGCTGCTCATGCGTCCAGACCCGCTCGGCGAGATTCGGAGGTTGCTGGACACCCGCAAGGCTGCCTACGAGTCCGCCGACCACGTCATCGAGGCGGAACTTCTTAGCACCGAAGAGGTTATCAAGAGAGTTTCGTCTCTCGCGCTGGGAACACGTTGACCGCTCGACGCGGCTGACGTCAGCGATATTGGGCGTCGCCGGAGTATTATGGGCAGAGGTTCCCTTGCTCCGGTCGTTATTGTTTTCGGTGCTTTTAGGCCAATAACCTTCTCGGTCATTGAATTTTAGAGTCCTCGGTCCACACGAGCGCGGCCGCTTCGCTCCGGAAGCGTGGGGCCATTTGCTGGCGTTGAATGGCAGTGGTGCGTTGAGTGCTGCTGACCTGGAGCACATCATCGAACGGGCACTTGCCCAGATCGATGGCCGTATTGCACTCGACGATCTGCGCTCTTTAATGGAAGGCGCTGGCTACGAGGACC
>DATEGN010000084.1:0-4934 GCA_035280125.1 Gemmatimonadaceae bacterium
CGCTTTCCAAAGTGGTGGTTGCCGGACGGCGTCGAATTTGTGACCGCCATACCGAAGACGAGTGTGGGCAAGTTCCAGAAGCGCGAGATACGCAATCGCTATCGGGATTACTTTGCACAGGGCGACGACTCCACCGTCACAGCTGCGTCGCCCCTCGCCCGGGTCGCCGCGGGCAAACCTGCATGACCACATAACGATTACCGCACTCATTCGATGCTTCGATTCGTTCTTCGCGGTCGCTGTGCCGCGCCGGTGCTGCTCGCCGCGACGGCGAGCCTCGCGTCCGCCCAAACGTCAGCTGCGGCGAGACCGCTGAGCATGGCGAGACGTTCGCCGGTGTACGCGCCACATGGCGTGGCGGCAACGAGTCAGCCGCTGGCGACGGAAGCGGCGCTCGCGGTCCTGCAACATGGAGGGAACGCCATCGACGCCGCGGTGACGGCTGCCGCGGTTCTCTCGGTGGTCGAACCGATGATGACCGGCATCGGCGGCGACATGTTCGCGATTGTGTGGTCGGCCAAGGAGAAGCGACTCGTCGCCCTCAATGCGAGCGGACGCGCTGGCGCGCTGATGACGCGCGAGGAATTGCTGCGGCGCGGGCGGACACACGTCGTTGGCCGGAGCGCGGAGTCGATCACGGTGCCGGGTGCGCTCGCAGGTTGGCAAGCGTTGCTCTCGCGGTACGGCACGATCTCGCTCGCGAGAGCGGTGCAGCCTGCGATTCGCTACGCCGACGAGGGATTCCCGGTTACTCCCGTAATCTCGCAGGACTGGCAGGGCGCGGCGGACGTGCTCCAGCGCGACGACGGCGCGCGCGCCACCTTCCTGATCGTGGACGGTGCGACGCGCCGTGCGCCGAACGCGGGAGACTGGTTTCGGAACCCCGATTACGCACGGACGCTGCGCGCGATCGCTACTGGTGGAACTCGGGCCTTTTACGATGGACCGTTAGGCGAGAAGCTCGTCGCGCGCGTGCACGACCTTGGCGGCTTTCTCACGATGGACGATTTGCGAAAGAACGAACCGACGTGGGTGACGCCGATCTCCGTCGATTTCAAGGGCTATCGAGTTTGGGAGCTGCCGCCCAACAACCAGGGCATCGCGACACTCGAGATGCTCAAGATGCTCGAGCCGTACGACCTGCCGGCGCTCGGTCACAACTCGAGTGCGTATTTGCATCTCCTCATCGAGGCGAAGAAGCTCGCGTACGCCGATCTCGCGCGGTATGTCGGCGATGCCGATCATCTCACCGTGCCACCGAGTTACCTGTTATCGGACAAGTTCGTTGCCGAGCGACGGAGTCACATCGATCCCAAGCACGCGGCGACGCACGCTGATCCGGGGCCGGCATTGACGTCGAGCGAGACGATCTATCTCACGGTCGCCGACAGCGCCGGGAACATGGTCTCGTTCATCAACAGTCTGTTCGACGAATTCGGATCAGGCGTCGTGGTGCCGGGGATGGGCTTCGCGTTACAGGATCGCGGCGCCGGCTTCACGCTCGAGCCTGGGCTGCCCAACACGGTGGCACCAGGAAAACGGCCATTCCATACCTTGATTCCCGGGTTTGTCACCAAGCCATCGGCAACTCCGCAGCCCGACGGGCGCGGCGACGAGCCGTGGATGAGCTTCGGGCTCATGGGCGGCGCGATGCAGGCGCAAGGCCATGTTCAGTTCTTGCTCAACTTGCTCGTTTTCGGCATGGACGTGCAGCAGTCGATGGACGCGGCGCGGTTCCGTCATATGGACGGCACGCACGTGTTGCTCGAGGCGCCGATCGCGGACAGCGTTCGCGCGGCGCTCACCGCCCTGGGTCACGAGATCATCCCAACGCACGGCCTGCAATTCGGCGGCAGCCAGGCGATAATCAAGTTGCAGCGCGGCTACATGGCCGGATCGGATCCAAGAAAGGATGGTTATGCTGCTGGATACTGAAAGGACCTAACGATTCCCTCGCCCCAACGCTCCAGGCCCCAGCCCCTCCTCACGTGACCCAACCCTCTTCACTCGCGTCTGACGACCGCCTTCGTGCGCTCGCGGCGCAGCGTTGGCGTCTCGCGCTGACGCTCACGGCGGTGATGATCGTCCTGTACTTCGGGTTCATCGTTCTGATCGCGTACGGACAATCCGTGCTCGCGATACTGCTCGCGCCAGGCCTGACGGTCGGTATTCTCCTGGGCGCGCTCGTGATCGTGATTTCATGGTTGCTCACGTTCGGGTACGTGCGCTGGGCCAATACGCGATACGACGCCGAATTGCGTGAGCTGCAAAAACCATCGAGCCGCGCCGGAGAGAACCGATGAATACAACCGCGATCGGACAGCCCAACTCCGTAGCCATCGGTTTCTTCATCCTCTTCATCCTCATCACGCTCGGAATCACCTACTGGGCGGCGCGTCGCACGCGCACGACCGAGCACTTTTACGCGGCCGGACGAACGATCAGCCCAGGACAGAACGGCTTCGCCCTGGCGGGCGACTACATGAGCGCGGCGTCGTTCCTCGGGATCGCAGGACTCGTGTCGACAACGGGCTTCGATGGCTTGATCTATTCGACGGGCTGGCTCGTTGGCTGGCCCGTTGTCTTGTTCCTCATTGCTGAACCGCTGCGCAATCTCGGGAAATACACGTTCGCCGACGTTGTCGCCTTACGACTGAAGCAGACGCCGGTCCGCATCGCGGCAGCCGTTGGTACGCTGGCAACGGTTATTCTCTACCTGATCGCACAGATGGTGGGGGCGGGAGGACTGATCAAGCTGATGTTCGGGCTCTCGTACGAAACGGCGATCGTCATCGTCGGCATCGCGATGATCGCGTACGTACTCTTCGGCGGTATGCTCGCCACCACGTGGGTCCAGATCGTGAAGGCAGCGCTGCTGCTCGGCGGCGCGTTCCTCCTCGCGCTGCTCGTGCTCTCGCGCTTCCACTTCAACCCGTCGGCGCTCTTCGCCGCCGCGGCGACGAGATACGGCGCCGGCGTTCTCAATCCCGGCAAGCTCGTGTCGAATCCGCTCGATACGATCTCGCTCGGCATGGCGCTCATGTTTGGTACCGCGGGCTTGCCGCACATCCTGATGCGCTTCTACACCGTGCCTGACGCACGCGCTGCGCGTACGTCGGTGTTTTACGCCACTGGACTGATCGGCTTTTTCTATCTGCTCACGTTTGTGCTTGGCTTCGGTGCGATGGTATTCGTCGGTCCAGACGCGATCAAGGCGGTTGATAAGGGCGGCAACATGGCCGCGCCCCTTCTCGCCGAGTTCCTGGGAGGAACGCCGTTCCTCGGCTTCATTGCGGCTGTGGCGTTTGCGACCATTCTCGCCGTGGTCGCTGGGCTCACTCTCTCCGGCGCGGCGGCGCTCTCGCACGATTTGTGGGTGAACGCACTGCATCGCGGCGAGGCGGATTCGCGAGAAGAGCTTCGCGTCGCACGCGTCGCGACCGTGTTGCTGGGGATTATCGCGATCGTGCTCGGCATCACATTCAAGGGGCAGAATGTCGCCTACATGGTCTCGCTGGCCTTTGCCATTGCCGCGAGTGGCAACTTCCCGGCGCTTTTGATGTCGATCTTCTGGCGACGACTCACGACAGCCGGCGCGGTGTCGAGCATGCTGTTCGGGACGATTGCTACGCTGCTGCTGATCTATTTCTCGCCGACGATTCAGGTCGATATCCTGAAGCACACGACGGCGTGGTTCCCTCTGAAGAATCCGGCGTTGTTGACGATTCCTTTGTCGTTTGTCGTCGGGGTTGTCGTGTCATTGCTTGGTGCACAGGCCGGGGCGGACGATCCCGCGCATCATCGGAGGATGCACTTAGGGGAAGTTTCGGCGGACTGAGTTCATGCAGAGCGGTTGAGTTCCCCAACTCAGAGTTAAAGGATTGGTCAGGGATCGTGCAGAGGACGGGAGGTGTCTCCCTTCACAGCGTTCCGGGAGCCATATTTCCGGCCCGCGTACTCCGTCGGCGGAACGACGGACGCGGCCCCACCGACGATCGAAGGCACTCTCAGGAGGAGTAGATATGCGCAAGACGATTCTCACGCTCGCTCTCGTCGCCGCCGCCTCACCACTCGGCGCACAGGCGGCACAGGCGGCCAAGGACAACGACCCGACGCACAAGGTTGCCGGTGGCATCAACGCGGCGGGCTGGCAGGGTCGCATCGATCCGCAAGCCGAGCGACGGGGGATGAAGCTCGAGGATGCGAAGTTTGCGTCGATGGGCAGCGGCTATCACGTCACTTCGGGTCCGGCGGCGATTTACTGGAATCCGAAGGATGCGGCGAAAGGCAGCTACACGGTAAGCGCGTCGTTCACGCAGACGAAGGCGCCGATGCATCCCGAGGCGTACGGTTTGTTCATCGGTGGTTCCAACCTGAACGATTCGACGCAGAGCTACGTGTACTTCGAGACGCGCGGCGATGGTAAGTATCTCATCAACCATCGCGCCGGAAACGACGTACACAAGATCGTCGACTGGACAGAGACAGATGCGACGAACAAGCAGGACGCCGCCGGCAAGGCGACGAATGAGCTCGCCATCCGCGTGAGTGCCGACTCGGTCGATTTCCTCGCGAACGGCAAAGTCGTCAAGGCGTTCACGAAGGCTGAAATGCACAACTTTGCCGCCGACGGTCAGACGGGCATCCGCGTGAACCACAACCTCGACGTGCACATCGACAAGTTCCACGTAAAGTCGGGGAAGTAATGACACGCCGTTAGGAACGCGGACAATCGAGCCCATCCAAAGGGGCGCGCTGCCATCGGGCAGCGCGCCCCTTTTGTGACAGCCTTGCGCTTGAGAAGTTTTTGAATCAGAGTAGCAACCGCTCGACCCACCGTTAAGCGGAGGAAGCAGATGCTCCGATCACTCAAGTTCGCAGGTGTCACTGCGCTCTTGGCTGGCACCGTGGCGTTCGCGCAAAAGCCGAAAAAC
>DATEGN010000085.1:0-6732 GCA_035280125.1 Gemmatimonadaceae bacterium
TCACGTGCCGTACGTCGAACAACCGGTGGCACTTTTCCGCGCCATCGAGGAGTTCCTCGCGTCGAAGAGCTGAACGCAGACGCTGCCTCTTCACTCGCTACACGCCCATCGTTTCTAGGTAATGCCGCTCCACGACGACACCGTCCAGCCACACGTGACGACGATCGAGTATCAAGGTCGACGCTACAGCGTGTCCTGTCGCATCGCGTTCGACGGTATCGAGTACGTAGGCCGGTTATGGTTCGCGGACGACGCCTGGGACGACACTGGCATTCCGGATCGCGGCGCGCTTCCCGGTCATGACCGCGAGGAAGTCATGGATCTCGCGAAGCGACTATCAGCCGCCGAACTGGTGCTCCGTTATCGCCGCGCGCTCGCCGAGAAGCGCCGCTTCGTGGGCCTACGCAAGGTAACTGAGGAGGTCCTCTCGAAGATCCGCTACCTGAACCAAGTCGCGATCTTGATGCGTGCCGGTCTCCTCGACATGGACGGCGCGGCTCAGGAGATCGACCTCACCGAGAAGCAGCTGCACGAGCTGATCGATCGGCTCAAGAGCTACGCCGGCGTGGAAGGGTGAATCTGGTGCTAGGCGCTGGTGCTAGGTGCTAACGGGCAGCACTGGCAGCTAGCACCCAGCACCTAGCACCTTCCGCCATGGTCGATAGCCGCACCGCCGCGCATACCCTTTCTCAGATCGCCGCCTATCTCGAGCTCCGAGGCGAGAATCTCTACAAGGCACGAGCGTACGAAACCGCGGCGAAGGGCATCCTCGCTCTCGCCGCTGACGACATCGCGCCTTTGCTGGTCTCGGGCGAAATCGGGCGTGTGCGTGGACTCGGCCCCGCGACGCTTTCGGTTGTGCGCGATCTCGTAGAGTTGGGGTCGTCGCGCTATCTCGATCAACTCCGCGAGACGACGCCCGAAGGATTGCTCGAGATGCTGAAAATCCCCGGTCTGTCCGCGGAGAAGATTCACAAGATATATGACGAGCTTCAGATTTCTGATGTCGGGCAGCTCGAGGAAGCTGCACGCGATGGACGACTCGCGAGGATCCGCGGCTTCGGTCCGAAAACCGCCGAGCGAGTTCTCAAGGGCATTGTTTTCTCGCGTGAGACCGGCGCGCTCGAGCTGTATCCACGCGCGCGAGTGCAGGCCGAGCATCTGCTCGCCGCTGTGCGCGAGCATCCCGAGATCGACGACGCGGTGATCGCCGGCGCGATACGCCGGCACCGAGAGGTCGCCGGTGCCACTTCAATTGTGGCACGCTGCAGGCCTGAGACGATTCCCGAGCACGTCGCGACCTCGTTCACTCGCCTGAACGGCGTGCGTGAAGCGACGGGCCAGGGCAGCGACACCGTCGACATTCGATTTGTCGACGGCGTACGACTGAGTCTTCGCTGCGTACCGGCGGCGCGATTCGCCGTGGCGCTCTGGCGCGCGACGGGTAGCGAAGAGCACGTCGAGCTCGTTAGGTCGCGCCTCGCTGATCGCGGGTTCACCCTGCTCGACGACGACGTGCTCGACGGAGTCCGCCCACTCGAGCTGCTTAATGAGCAGGCGCTCTACCGCATCGCCGATCTCGCGTACGTGGAACCCGAGCTGCGCGAAGCGGAAGGTGAGGTCGACGCGGCCGCGCGACATGCACTCCCAAACTTGCTCGTTCCGAGCGATATCCGCGGCGTGCTCCATTGCCACACGGTGTACTCCGACGGCAAGAGCACCATCTCGGAGATGGCTCGCGGAGCGCAGGCGCGCGGATGGCGCTATCTCGGCATCTCGGATCACTCCGTGGCGGCGTTCTACGCCTCGGGTCTCTCTCGTGAAAAGGTGCTGGCGCAGTTCGACGAGATCGACGAGTTGAACTCGAACCTGACGAGCGTTCGTGTGCTCAAGGGAATCGAGGCGGACATCCTCGCCGATGGTCGCCTCGACTACGACGCCGACCTGCTCGCGCAATTCGATTTTGTCATCGGCTCGATCCACTCTCGTTTTGGAATGGATGGTTCGGCGATGACAGAGCGCGTGCTGCGCGCGCTCGATGATCCTTTCATCACTGTCCTGGCGCATCCAACCGGACGGCTGCTCCTCTCGCGTGAGCCGTATGCAATCGACGTCGGCGCCGTAATCGAGAAGGCAGCCGATGTCGGCGTCGCTGTCGAGTTGAACGCCGATCCACGTCGCCTCGACCTGGACTGGCGCCACCTGATCGAGGCCAAACGGCGCGGTGCGACGGTCGCGCTCGGGCCCGATGCGCACTCCGTCAATGCACTGGACAACGTCGCAATCGGGGTTGGCATGGCGCGAAAGGGATGGCTCGAGGCGAACGATCTACTCAACACGCGCGACGTCGACGGTGTCCTCGAGTTCGCGCGTGCACGGCGGCGTTAGCTTTCGTCGCATGCGCAACAAGCAAAATCCTCCGCGGCAACCGCTCTCGCAGTCACGGCCGAAACCTGCCGCGACGAAGAAGCTGGTGCCGACGAAAGCGCCCACGTCTGTCCGGGGTACTTCGAGGCCGAAAGCGGTATCCGCACCGAAGACAAAACGCGGAAGCCACATGCTTGCGTCGCGTCGTGCTCCCGCGCCAAAGCGTGCTCCCGAGATCTTCGCGCGACTGCATCGCGCATATCCAGGTGCGCGATGCGCGCTGAATTTCGAGTCTCCATATCAGTTGCTGGTCGCCACGATTCTGAGCGCGCAGTGTACGGACAAGCGCGTGAACATGGTCACGCCGGCGCTGTTTCGTCGCTATCCAACGCCGGAGGCGCTTGCCGTCGCGAAGCCCGAGGAGCTCGAGGAGATGATCAAGAGCACGGGTTTTTTCCGCAGCAAATCGCGAAGCCTGATCGGCATGTCGACCGGCATCGTTGAGAAGTACCGCGGCGTCGTGCCATCGGAAATGGAGCCGCTCGTCGAGTTGCCCGGCGTGGGTCGCAAAACGGCCAATGTCATTCTCGGAAACGCGTTCGACCGCAACGAAGGCGTGGTCGTCGACACCCACGTCACTCGACTGAGCCAACGACTGGCACTGACGAAGCAGAGCGATCCAGTGAAGATCGAGCAGGATCTGGTGAAGCTTTTTCCGCGCGAGCAATGGACGTTGCTCGCGCATTTGCTCATCGAGCACGGACGCCAGATCTGCATTGCGCGCACGCCGAAGTGCGATCAGTGCGTGCTTAGTGACCTTTGCCCATCGTCGAGAGTATAGAGGGGAACGCTTCAGCCGTCGTTCCGAGCGAAGCGAGGAATCCGCACCTCCCGATTCTCACATGATACTTCGCCGACTCGCCTCGTATTTCGGTGCTGCGTTGCTCGCCGCCTGTGCGCATCCGTCGCCGTCGCCACAGCCGGATGTCAACGCTCGAATCGCTGGCCCGCTTCAGCAGGGCGATTGCGTCGAAGCGAGACGGCGCGCCGCGCTGCAGCCCGATCTCGAGGTCGAGCGCATTCCGGCGGTCGTGTCGATGAAGCCGGCTCCGTTCAGGGACACGCCTGAGTCCGCGCTCCGCAAGGATGGCAGCGCCGAAATCAAGATCGACGTCGTCATCGACACTCTCGGCCATCCGAACATGCAGACTTTCAAAGTTGTGAAAGTCTCGAACAAATGGTTCACCGAGAACGTTCGTCGCGTGATGCCGAAATGGACGTTCACGCCAGCGCTGCTCGCCGGCTGCAAAGTCGCGCGCGTGTACCATTTTATGTCGTCGGTGCCCCCGCGGACCAGTAGTACCCGCTAGTCGGCGCGTTATTCGCGCGATTCGTGATTAGGTTTCGTGACTGGACTCAGTAATCACCAGCCACCTAGACCCTCGTGAAACGCGCCACATTCGACACCAACCGCGGCAAGATGGTCGCCGATCTGTACGAGAAGGACGCGCCCAAGACCGTGGAGAACTTCGAGAAACTCGCCAACAGCGGCTTCTACGACGGGGTGAAGTTCCACCGCGTCATTCCTGATTTCGTGGTGCAGGGCGGCGATCCCAATTCTCGAGACTTGCCTCCGGGCGATCCACGCATCGGCAGCGGCGGCCCCGGCTACAAGATCAAATGCGAGACGGCTGGCAATCCGCAAACGCATCAGATCGGCGCGCTCTCGATGGCCCACGCGGGAAAGGACACTGGCGGTAGCCAGTTCTTCATTGTTCTCAACGACGCCAATTGCCGTCACTTGAACGGCGTGCACACGGTTTTCGGAAAAGTCGTCGAAGGGCTGGACGTGGTGAAGAAGATCCAGAAGAACGACGTCATCAACAGCGTGCGCGTCGCCTAACGAACGCCGCGTACTCGAGACTCGCCATGGCTGATACGCATTCTCAGACCCACACGACCCACGCCGCGCACAGCTCCGACATGGTCGCCGCTTTCGCCGGCCTCATCATCGGCGCCGTCGCACTCCTCCTCATCCTCGGCACGATCGTCAGGCTCACCAACCGCCATTACGAGTCGGAAAAGCCAGCGGCCGCCGAAAGCAGATAGGCTGGTGAACTGTTGGTGGTGATTGGTTGTTGGCGGCTGGCGAATCACCAACGACCAATCACCAACTTCACCCGCTCAAGTGCCGCAGAAATCTCTCTGGATCGTTCAAGAAGTCGCGCGTGAGCACCACGTGATCGAGCTCCTCGAACCGTGCGGATTCGATCGGCACGCGATCGCAGCTGTAGATAAGCGCATTTGGAAAAGCAAGCAGGATCGGCGAGTGCGTCGCGATGATGAATTGGGAGTCCTGCCCAATCATGTCGACGATCATAGCGATCAAGGCGAGCTGACTTTGCGGCGACAACGGCGCCTCGGGCTCGTCGAGCAGATAGAGACCACCGGGCACGAATCGCGAAGCAAAAAGCTTCAGAAAGCTCTGACCGTGTGAGTTGGCGTCGAGGTCAATGCCGTATCGCTCCTCCATCTCGGCTAGAGATCGACGAATCGGAAGCGTAGCAAAGCCTTTTGCGTAGGCGGACCGGCTCTGGTATTCGACGTCGATCTCGGCGAGGCGTGCGAGGAAGTCTGCTCGCATTTTCGAGAGCGTTTTCGTGAACCCGAAGAAGTCCTCGGCGCGCAGGTAAAACCCCCGCCGCGTGCGTTGACGCCAAACAAGTTTGAGCGAGCGGCCCAGCGCGCGTTGGGCGCTCAGCGTTTCGTCATCCTTCACCCCCGTGCTGCCGATCGCTGGTAAGCCCGCCGCTGCGGCGATTCCTTCGAGAATAGTCGACTTCCCGGACCCATTCTCGCCCACGAAGAAGGTCACCGGAGCGTCGAGTGAGAGCTTATCCAGCGCACGAACGACCGGTACGCTGAACGGAAATCGATCCGCACTTTCACTGGGTGCTGCCAGCTTGGCTATGGTACGTAAATGAGGCATTGATTCGCCGATTACATGCTCGAGAAGTCTCGCGACTGAAATGTGAAGGTTGATTGGCGCCGCGGCATCATGCGCTGTCTATTTCAGGAGACGTTCAAACAACAACCGCCAATGCCTCTCCCTACCCGCGCCGATGCTCTGGCGCTCATGCACGAGTACACTGCGAGCGAATCGCTTCGAAAGCACATGTTGGCCGTCGAGGCCGCCATGCGCGCCTACGCCGACAAGTTCGGAGAAGATCCCGAACGATGGGGACTCACCGGTTTGATCCACGATTTCGATTACGAGCGTTATCCTAACGCCACGCACTCGGCCAGCGAGGAGCACCCCTCACACGGAGTCCGCCTTCTTCGCGAGCGCGGGTGGCCTGACGATATCCTTCAGGCGATCCTCGGTCACGCGACCTACTGTGGAGTTTCGCGCGAGACCTCGATGGCGAAGGCGCTGTTCGCGGTCGATGAGCTCACGGGCCTCGTCACCGCGACCGCCCTGGTTCGGCCATCGAAGAGCCTGCACGAAGTAGACGCTCGCTCGGTTAGAAAGAAGATGAAGGACAAAGCGTTTGCGCGCGGCGTGAACCGCGACGATGTCCTGTTGGGTGCCCAGGAGCTCGGTGTCGATCTCGACGCACATATCCAGTTTGTGATTGAAGCGATGCGCGCCCGAGCGGCGGACCTCGGCCTCG
The DNA here is from genome assembly GCA_035280125.1 of Gemmatimonadaceae bacterium. Taxonomy (GTDB): domain Bacteria; phylum Gemmatimonadota; class Gemmatimonadetes; order Gemmatimonadales; family Gemmatimonadaceae; genus AG2. Next base: position 6,042 of record DATEGN010000085.1, read on the forward strand.
ACGGCCACGGTGTCTGAGTGGAAACCGCCGTTTTCAACGCCGGGACGCCACTCGCCGTACATCCAGTGGACATTGGCAGGAGTTCACAGGGCAAGGATGACCGCAGCAACCGCAGTCCAATCGACTTTTGCGATGCCGTCACCATCTGACGGCGATCCGCGAAGGACCTCGGACGAACGGGCACTCGTGGTGTCGGCCCAGCAGGGAAGTAATGAGGCCTTCGCTGCGCTGGTGCGGCTGCATCAACGACGCGCGTACGCGGTCTGCCGCGCAATCGTGCTCACTCACGAGGACGCGGAAGACGCTGTTCAAGAGGGTTTTCTTCACGCATTTCGCGCGTTGGATCGTTTTCTACCCGATCAACCTTTCGGGGCCTGGCTCTATCGCATCATGGCCAATGCGTCGCTCGATCTCGTGCGGCGACGCAAGGTCCGCGATGCGGACGAGCTGTCGGAGTCGTCGCCCGCTCCCTTTCGGGATCCGGGCGAGGCCGATGAGTTGCGCCGTCGACTGACGGAGGCGCTCACCCGGCTCACTGACCGACAACGCTCGGTGATCGTCCTCCACGACGTGCAAGGATTTACGCATGGTGAGATTGGTTCGATGCTGGGTATTCCCGAAGGAACTGCACGATCCGATCTGCACCATGCACGAGCGGCGTTGCGGCGCCTGTTGAAAGATGTGCGGAGCG
>DATEGN010000086.1:0-3389 GCA_035280125.1 Gemmatimonadaceae bacterium
CACTCGACACGCGCTCCGACTCCGCGTGGAAGTTCGTCAGTACACGGTGCCGCAGAATCGGCTTCGCGAGCGCGCGAATATCCTCGAAGCTCACGTGCGTGCGGCCATGCATCAATGCGCGCGCCTTCCCTCCGAGGATCAGATGCTGCGGCGCGCGAACACTCGCGCCGTACGAAACGTATTTCTTGATGATCTCCGGCGACGAGGCACCGGGACGGCTCATCCGCGCAATGTTCACGGCATAACGAGCAACGGCATCAGCGACCGGAACTCGCCGCACCAGTTGCTGAAACGCAACGATGTCGGCGCCGGTCACCGCATGCTGAAAGCGATAGTTCTGGATCGACGTCGTCGACTGTACGACCTCGATCTCTTGCTCCTCGTCGAGATAATCGATGACGATCTCGAACATGAAGCGATCGAGTTGCGCTTCGGGCAGCGGATACGTTCCCTCGAGCTCGATCGGATTCTGCGTCGCGAAGACGAAGAAGGGCTCCTGCAGGGTGTAGCTCCGGCCCTGCACGGTGACCCGATGCTCCTGCATCGCCTCGAGCAGCGCTGATTGTGTCTTTGGCGGTGTGCGGTTGATCTCGTCCGCGAGGATGATATTCGCGAAGATCGGTCCCGGCGTGAACACGAGATGACGTCGCCCCGTCTCCGCGTCTTCTTGAATTATTTCCGTGCCGGTGATGTCGCTCGGCATGAGGTCTGGCGTGAACTGGATCCGCGAGAATTTCAGATCCAGCACCTGCGCCATGGTGTGGATGAGCAGTGTCTTCGCGAGTCCTGGTACGCCGACGATCAGGCTGTTGCCGCCGGTGAACAACGACAGCAATACGAGATCGATCACGTCTTGCTGACCGACGATCAGCTTGCGCAGCTCGGCGACAATGGCGTCGTGCCCGGTCTGGAGTCGGCGCGCGAGCTCGAGATCGTCAGACTCGAGAATGGTTTGAGGAGCAACGATGGTGGCCACGAGAAAAGGGGCTAGGGACTAGAGATTGTCATCCCGAGCAAAGCGAGGGATCTGCACTTCGTTGGCTCAGGTGCAGATTTCTCGTCGCTTCGTTCCTCGGAATGACACATGTCAATGCGTCAACGCGTAAATCACGTAATTCACTCCCAGCTTGTACGCTTCGTTCGTGAGCGCAACCGGATCGAAACCTTCGTCGGAGAATTCCCAGTATTCGCCGATGTCGTTGTTGTAGTTCAGAATCGCGAGCAGCCGGCGTTTGGGGTCGTTGTTCTCATAGATCCCGTAATAGGCGGGAATGCCGCGGTAGGTACGAGTGATGATGTCGAGCCCGATGTCGTAAAACGAGTGAAAGATCGGATGGCTCGCGTCCAGCCTAACGAGTTGGCACCCCGGCAGTACTCGCTGCATCTGCGTCACCGTATTCAGCCAATCGCCCTGGTCGAAGCCGCGCATCTCCCCGAAATCGTCGAAGATCACGAAGCCGCCCTTGACCAGATAATTCCGGAATCCCTCGACCTCCTTGTCGTTCGGGGTCCAGCCGCCCGGCTCCGAGAAATACGCCACCGGGTACTTGAGCAATTGCGGATCGTCGAGCGCAAAGATGTTGCCGCCGACGACATCCCCGTGCTGCACGAAGGGACGCAACGCGGTGAGCTCGCGCATGATCTTCATGAAGTGAACGTCGGATCGCGGATAATCGTGCGACCACCCCGGCCCTTCTTCGGTGAAGTGCGCGTAGCCGCGATACTTGATGCGCGCGAACGTAAATCGGCCATCGTACGGCGCATTCCCATGAAACGCCGGTGGGACATAGAATTCGTTCGGATCGCCGAAATAGCCCATCATGCGGCGCTGTGAGTAGAGCGTAGACGGCAGAGCGTAGAGAGCAACTGCCGCAACGAAGACCGAGTACGTGCTTCGGCCCCACACTCTGTGCACCACGCTCCACGCTCTACACTCTACCCTCAACCCTCTACCCGTCATGGCTTTTTTCCTCCCGTCCGCTCGTCGTGCATCACGAGCAGCAGAGTCTGGGCCTTCGCGAAGTTGGGGGCATCCTCGAGCGCGCGCAGAATCGTATGTCGAGCCGCGGCCGAATCACCCGCCTCACGATACGCGACGGCGAGTTGATAGAGCGCCTCCGGCCGATCCACCGGCGCAAGCGCGACGACCGCGCGTCGCTCACGCACAGCCAGGCGCTTGTCGCCCGTCGTCTTCGCGAGCTCGGCCAGACTCTGATGCACCAGTGCATCGAACGGGTTGATGTAGATCGCCGACCCGAGCGCTGTCGCGGCAGCCTTGGTGTCGCCCAGCTTCGTGAGCGCATCGGCGAGCGCGATCTCGGCCGGATAGTTTGCCTCGTTCGAAGCGACGACCTGCTTCAGCTCCGCGGCCGCCTTTTGAGTGTCCCCGCGCTTGATGTAGATCTGCGCCAGCGCCCACTCGGGGCCGTCGTCGCCGCCATACTGCGGAAAGAGCGCCTTTGCTCGCTCCAGCGACGCGATGGCGGCATCCGTCTGGTTGCTCTGTAGCAATGCGCGCGCTTCCATCATCTTCACTCGGTACTCGTCGAGACCACCGAGTGGGATCGCGAACCGCTCACGCAGATACGCGTCGAACTTGCGATCGAACGCCGCGAGATCCGTGTTCAGAACGTTCTTGAACACCGCGTCGGTTGCCTGGCCCGCCTTGTAGGCTTGCAGCATCCGCTCAATGGCGGGCTCGCCATAGTCTCGCGCGATCAGATCACACACGAGCGATGCCTGGTAGTACGAGAACATCACCTGTTCGGGATATGCCGGATGCATGAAGCCATCGTTCATCCGGCTCACCGTGACGAGCTTCTTCTTCCGATAGGCATCGAGAAAAGCGGGCGTCACGTCGAATCCCCAGCCCTGTCTCGCACGATGTTCTTCGTAGACCGACAGGCCCTCCGAAAGCCATCGCGGAATGCGATGATCAGTCGACCCTAACGTGAACGTGTGCGCCAGCTCGTGCCAGACCGTCGAGCCCCAGTTGAACGGCCCGGCGTCCTTGGCGGCTGGTGAATCGAAGGCGAGCGTCGTGCCAAAGCTCACGCCTAACGCGCCCAGCCCCGCGAGACCAACCGTGCGGACGGAGAAGTCCGCGTGGCTGCGATACACCTCGATGCGAATCGGGGGCGGCGGCGTGTATTTATATGTCGTAGCGAACCGATTGTACGCCGCCTCGCCGAGCTCGGCGATGTATGGCTCCAGCAACGCCGACTCGTCCTTCTCGATCATGAAGACGAAATGATCCGTCTTGATCTCATCGTAGTTCTTGAAGGTGTCAAGCAGATCGAGCGTGTTTTTGATCCAGACGTTGTACGGATCGCCCTTGAACGACGTCTCGAGGTCTTTCTGCCCAGCGCTGATCTGCCCCAGCCGCAGCT
>DATEGN010000087.1:0-10484 GCA_035280125.1 Gemmatimonadaceae bacterium
AAGCAAAAGCTGATCGTCGTCCGTGGGAACACGACGACTAACCGAGGGGGCTAGGGCAAGTGAGCTCTAGCCCCTATTCGCTAGCCTCTAGCCCCGTTCTTCACTGGCAAGGCCTTCTGGTCCACCGGTGGACTGAACGCCGAGACCTACGAGGTGCGTACGCTCGGCTTTCCCGGCGAGATCGATTTCTGGGTCACGCTCGCGTAGCTCGCGCGTCGATAAGAGAGTCCCACCTGTCATTCCGAGCGAAGCGAGGAATCTGATGACCACCGAGCCTCTCATTGCCTACATATCTGGTGAAACACCTCCCGATTTTGAGGCGATTGCAGCCTTTGGCTGCGACCTGGTCTGTCTCGACACCCTGGCGCCATGGTTCAACGCGTCATCGCTCGCGGAGGCGCGGGCAAATGGTCTGACGGCCGTGTCGTTTCGGATGGGTTACGTTGCGCCGAGCGACACGAACTCACGAACGACGCGGCGCAGCCGAGGGAGAGCCTAACGAGCTAGGCGCGTTCGGATTGGCGCCAGCGTCGACGCCAATGCCGAGGCGCTCGACCGAGCATACATCGCGCCGAGGGTCACACAAATCCGGGCCTTTCGAGGGCTATTCCCAAGTCCCTAGCATTCTGTCATGAACGGTTACGACGCCATCGTTGTCGGTGCAGGTCCCAACGGCCTCGCGGCGGCGATCGTCCTCACGCGTGCCGGGCTCTCCGTGCTTGTCATCGAAGGCAACGCCACCATCGGAGGCGGTGCGCGTACCGAGGAGATGACGCTCCCAGGTTTCAAGCACGACGTTTGCTCGGCGGTGTATCCGTTGGCTGCGGCTTCGCCGTTATTCAGCGCGCTGCCGCTTGCCGATCATGGTCTCGAGTGGATCGAGCCACCGGTGGCACTCGCCCATCCGCTCGATGACTTGCGGCCAGCGCTGCTCACACGTGAGATCGAGCTTGGTGCGCGCTCACTCGGCGACGATGCTGACGCTTATCGATCGCTGATGGCACCACTTGCGCGATCCTGGCCGCAACTCGCAATCGAGATCCTGGCGCCCCTGCACATTCCGAAGCACCCGTCTCTACTTGCTCGTTTTGGCATGCGTGGCGCGCGATCGGCAGAGCACCTGGCGTATCATCAGTTCACCGGAGTGCAAGCGCGTGCGTTGATTGGAGGGATCGGTGGTCATGCGATGCAGCCGCTCTCGCACGCGGCGACCGCCGCGATCACGCTCGTTCTCGCCGCCGCCGGCCACCGAGTCGGCTGGCCAATTGTGCGCGGCGGTGCGCACTGCGTCACGCAGGCGCTCGGTTCCTACTTTATTAAACTTGGCGGCCACATCGAGACGGGCACGTGGGTCAAAACGCTTGGCGAGCTCCCGAATGCGCGTGCCGTGCTCCTCGACCTTACGCCGAAGCAGGTGCTGCGTGTCGCCGACCGCCAGCTTCCGGCGCGATACAAGCGTGCACTCGGCGAGTTCCGATATGGGCCAGGTGTCTTCAAGGTCGACTGGGCACTGGACGACGCTGTGCCATGGCGCGCCGAGGAGTGTCGTCAGGCAGGCACACTGCACCTTGGTGGCTCATTCGACGAGCTCGCTGCCAGCGAGCAAGCGATCGCCGATGGTAAACACCCGGAGCATCCAATGGTGCTCGTTTGTCAGCCGAGCCTATTCGACAGCACGCGTGCGCCCTTGGGAAAGCATGTGCTCTGGGGATATTGCCACGTGCCTCACGGCTCGACCTTTGATATGCTCCCGCGCATCGAAGCACAGATCGAGCGTTTTGCGCCAGGCTTTCGCGAGCGCGTGCTTGCGCGCCACGTGATGACGACGGCAGATCTCGAGGCGCGGAATCCGAATATCGTCGGCGGCGACATCGGTGCGGGCGCGAATACGCTGGCGCAACTCTTCTTGCGCCCCGTCGCGCGATGGCGTCCGTGCAAGACGCCGGTGACGGGATTGTACATCTGCTCGGCATCGACGCCGCCTGGTGGCGGCGTTCATGGCATGTGCGGCTATCACGCGGCCAAGGCCGCGCTCGAGGACGTGTTCCATATCCCGATTGATCGTGCGGTCGACACCACGCTGCAACGTTAGGCAAGCTCGACACGAGCTCGCGCAGCGTCGCGCGTCGCGCGCGCGATGTGTATGTTGTATGCAAGTGCTCCTGCGGACACGATCATCGCTTCGTCGCAAGCGGCTTCAGCTGTCGCGGCAGATCGAACAGACCACGGGCCGTGAGACGCATCATCCCGCACCGCTCCTGAAGGTGGCCCCCGATTCCTTCGCCGCCACAGACCTCAAATGCCCAACGCTAGAGAGTCACGCGAGGTTGTCGTCGTCACCGGTGCCTCGGCTGGACTGGGACGCGCAATCGTCGAACGCTTCGCACGAGACGGGGCGGCGATCGGACTCATCGCCCGCGGCCGTGAGCGGCTCGAGGCTGCAAAGAAGGAAGTCGAGCGACTCGGCGGACACGCCCTCGTGCTGCCGCTCGATGTCGCTGACCCTGAGACCGTGGAGGAAGCCGCGCAGACCATTGAACAGCAGCTCGGCCCGATCGACGTCTGGATCAACAACGCAATGGTCTCCGTCTATTCGCCAATCAAGGAGATGCCGCCCGGGGAGTTCCGCCGCGTCACCGAGGTCACCTACCTCGGTTATGTCTACGGAACGCTCGCAGCCCTTCGTCGCATGCTGCCGCGCGATCGGGGCATCATCATCCAGGTCGGATCGGCGCTCGCGCACCGCAGCATCCCGCTCCAGTCCGCGTATTGCGCGGCGAAGCATGCCATCATGGGGTTTCACGAATCGCTATTGAGCGAGCTCATACACGACGGCAGTCATGTGCGTACGACGATGGTGCAGATGCCGGCAATGAACACCCCGCAATTCGATTGGGCGAAGAATCGTCTGCCGCACAAGACGCAGCCGGTGCCACCGATCTTTCAGCCGGAAGTGGGCGCCGACGCGGTTCACTACGCTGTCCGCAACGATGTCGGCCGCGAGCTGCTCGTTGGCTGGCCCACGGTCAAAGCGGTGGTCGGCGAGAAGTTCGTACCTGGGTACATCGACCGACTACTGGGGCGCGACGGCTATGCCGGCGAGCAAACGAAGGAGCCGGCGGATCACAACAGGCCGGACAATCTCTGGAAGCCCGTGTCCGGGCCCTATGGTGCGCATGGTCGATTTGACGATCGTGCGAAGCGCGCGAGCGCCGAGCTCCAGCTCGTGAAGCTGCGTCCCTGGCTCGCGCTTGCGGGCGCGGCACTCACAGGAATTGCGCTTGGCGCCATGTCCACTCGGGAGTGACAGCCGCGGCATGGCTCGACGCAGTATCGCCTTTCCTGCGGCCCGCATCCTCGCTCATGTGCCCGCTCGAAGCGACTGCGACTCTGACGGCAGTCTTTCCGACGTTCAGTAGTCACCGTGGGGCTGGAGGTCGCAGCAACTGTGTACGGAGGCCGAGTAAGGATTCAGCCTCCTCTCACGGTCCGAGTCGTTCAGGGTCTCGTGGTGGAAGGCTGCTAGTTTTTCGTCGCTGCGCGCTGGCTCGCGTTCAGCGTTAGGCGCTGAACGCGCCAGTTCAGCAACTCGGCGATGTACAGCTCGTTCTCCGACGGGCAGGCGATCTCGTGAATCCACCCGAACTGCTTCGGTTCTTTGCCCGCCTCACCCAAAACCCCAAGGACTCTGCCATCGAGTGAGAGCTTGTAAATCCGGCCGGGCACGGCATCCGCACTGTAGAGCACCTGATGTGGGCCCGGCGTTATGCAGATCGCCCACGGCGCACCGGAGACCGCAAGTGGGTTGTCTCCTGCGCGCGGTACTGCGCCGACCATCACGTTCGGATCCCTGTCGTACGGTACGTCAATGGTGAATTGCCGCAGGAAAGCACCGTCATGATCGAACACCTGAATCCGTCGATTTGTGCGGTCGGCTACGTAGATATTGCCGGCGTCGTCGCTGGCGATCGAGTGCAGGATATTGAACTGGCCGGGGTTCGTACCGCGCTCACCCCACGCTTTCAGCCACCGCCCGTGCTTATCGATCTTCACGACGCGTGAGTTGTTGTAGCCGTCGGCAACGAAGATGTTGCCGTCACGATCCCATGTGACGTCGGTCGGGCGATTGAACGTGCCCCAGCCAGGCAACGGCGGCGTGCCCGGCGCCGGCTCCGGCGTCGGCGCCTCCACGGCCTCAGGCCGACGCCCCAGCACCATCACCACGCGACCCGCGGGGTCGAGCTCGATGACCATGTTCGTGCCTTCGTCCGTCGCCCAGAGATTGCCATTCGCGTCGACGCGCACGGTGTGAGCAAACGCGAAACCGTAGAGATCCTTGCCGATCTCGCGGATGAAGGCGCCGTCCGGGCCGAACTCGAATAGCTGTGATGCGCTTGCACCGTGCACGGTGCTGCGCGAGCCGGTGCGGCTGAATACGTAGAGATGACGCCGGGCGTCGATGGTGACCCCGGCGACCTCACCGAAATTCATCCCGGCCGGGAGCTTGAGAAAATCGACGCTCGCCTCGAAGGGGATTTCAGGGACTCGCTGTTGCGCGCTCAGCTCTGGAGCGGCGAAGAGCAGAAGGGCAAGGAAGTGCAGGCGCATAGCCATGACTCAGAGGGGTGCTGGGGCTGAGTGATACTGACTGACGACAAACAGTGGCATCGCGTGGCGATGATAGCGCATCGCGCTATAATACGGAATGACCGCGCCCACTCTCCTCCGCGTGGCGACATCGGAGATCGAGACGCCGATCGGCCCGATGCTCGCCGCGGCGAGCGATACGCACCTGCTCTTGTTCGAGTTCCCTCGGCGCCGGATGATCGACACGCAGCTCGAGCGTGTTCGGCGCGCGCACGACTGCGAGCTCGCACCCGGCGAGTCGCCCGTATTCGACATCGTGCGCACGCAGCTCGACGAGTACTTCCGTGGTGAACGACGGGAGTTCACCATCCCACTCCACGTGCCGGGCACTCCTTTTCAAACGCGCGTCTGGTCAGCACTGCAGCGAATTCCATGTGGGACGACCACGAGTTACGCGCGGCTCGCCCAGACCATCGGGCAGCCTAACGCCGTGCGCGCCGTCGCCAGGGCCAACGGTGACAATCGGATTGCAATCATCATCCCGTGTCACCGAGTGATCGGCTCGAACGGAGAGTTGGTTGGCTATGGCGGGGGGCTTTCGCGGAAGAAGAAGCTGTTAGAGCTCGAGGCGCGCTCGGAGACGCTGTCGCTCCTCTGAGCTGTTACGCGGGCGGCCCTTTGTTCGCCCTATAGGCATGAGGCGCTACATCCTTTTCCTGGTGTTCGCGTTCGCGCGACCCGTTCAGGCCCAGTTCCACTTTACGCATCGCGATACACTGCCGCAGAAAGTCGTGCAGCGCGCGGTCGACGGCTACAATCATCACGACGTTGTCGCGATCGAAGCCGAATATCTGCCCACCTATCTCTACCAGAATCTCTCGGACTCGGCCGGACCACGACTCGTCTCGCGCGTCGATGTGCGCGACAGCCTCATACTCGTGTTCCAACGCGCGAAGGACGCCAAGCTCACTCTCTCGAAGCGAGTGCTCACGGGGCCAATCGTAACGGACTTCTACGTCGCGCGGACAAACGGGCGCAAGGCGACGCACCTGAACATGTACGAGGTCCGACACGGAAAGATCGTGCGCGAGTGGGTGTACTGACCTGACATCACTGGTGCTGATCACGCGCGATTCTCATATTCCGCGCGCTTCCAACACAGGTCAGACCTATCGTGCGACGCAGTCTTCTTGCGCTCATCGCCGCATGCGTGCCCGCGGCGCTTCAGGGCCAATCGCCCTTTGATTCTCTGCACTTTCGCTCCATCGGCCCGGCGGCGACTGGTGGCCGGATTCACGACATCGAGGTCGACCCGAAGGATCCGTCGACCATTTACGTCGCCAGCGCCTCCGGCGGCATCTGGAAAACGACCAACAAAGGCACGTTCTGGACGCCGATCTTTGATGGCCATCCCGACAACACCTTCGGCGATCTCGCGATCTGCGTCGCTGACCCGCGGGTGATCTGGGCGGGAACAGGAGAACAGAACAATCGACAGAGCTCGTCGTGGGGCGGCGGCATGTATCGCTCGACGGATGCCGGCCGTACCTGGACGCAGGTCGGCCTAACGGGCACCGCGAGCATTGGCCGCGTTCGCGCGAATCCCACCGACTGCGGTGTCGCGTATGTCGCCGCCGTCGGTAATCTCTGGAAGGCAACCACGGACCGCGGTGTCTTCAAGACCACCGACGGCGGCAAGAGCTGGAACAAGATCCTCTACGTCGACAGCCTAACGGGTGCAACGGACATCGCGATGGATCCACGCGATCCGAATACACTCTATGCCGCGACGTACCAACGCTTGCGCAGTGCCTTTGGCTTCAACGGTGGCGGACCCGGAAGTGCGATCTACAAGAGCACGGACGGCGGCGGGACCTGGAAGAAGCTCGAGACGGGAATTCCGGCTGGCGACAAAGGACGCATCGGTCTCGCGATGGCCGCGTCGAATCCAAATGTGCTCATCGCCACCATCGAGCACGCGACTGAAGGCGGCACGTATCGATCGGACGATGCGGGGCTCACGTGGCGACGCACCAGCCGCGTCAACCCGCGACCGATGTACTACAGCGCCCCTTTCATCGATCCGACGAACGAGAAGCGCGTCTGGGTGCTCGGCACGGTCATCGTCAAGAGCGAGGATGGCGGCGTCACGTTCGAGGGTCAACCGGCATCGCCGACGTACGACATCGGTCTCAAGACTGATCACCACACGATGTGGATCGACCCGCGTGATTCGCGCCACATCATCGTCGGCGGTGATGGAGGCTTGAACGAAAGCTGGGATCTTGGGATGACGTATACGCGCCTAAACAACATTCCCGTCGGCCAGTTCTATCACATCGCGGTGGACGATCGCGATCCGTACTGGATCTACGGTGGACTGCAGGACAACCACTCGTGGATGGGGCCGAGCGCGACGCGTCACTGGTTAGGCATCCTGAATCAGGACTGGACGCAGATCGGCCTCAGCGACGGCACGGGCCAGCAGATAGACAAGAGTGGCTATCGCACCATCTACACGTCATCGACAAACGGCAACATTCAGCGATTCGATCCGGAAACGGGCGATCGCTTCGATATCAAGCCGCAAGCGCCGAAGGGCGACTCCGCCTATCGGTGGGATTGGGATTCGCCGGTCATCGCATCGACACACACAACAGGCACGGTCTACCTCGGCGCGAATCGACTTTTCATTTCCCGTGATCGGGGAACAACCTGGACGCGCACGGCTGATCTCACGCGCAACATCAATCGCGACACGCTCACGCTCATGGGTGTGAAAGACCGCGATATCAAGCTTTCGCGCAACGACGGCGAGTCGAGCTTCAGCGAGATCACCACAGTCTCTGAATCTCCGCTCGACGCGAAAGTGCTGTGGGTTGGCACGGACGACGGCAATGTTCAGCTCTCGACCGATGGCGGGGCGACCTGGAAGGAACTGAGCGCCGCGATCACGGCGTCCACTGGCATCGCGAATGGTACCTACGTCGGACGCGTGCTCGCGTCGAACGCTGCGCGCGGCACGGCCTATGTGACACTCGACGCGCATCGGAGCGGAGATTTTGCTCCCTACGTCGTTCGCACGACCGATTTCGGCAAGACATGGAAGTCGATCAGCGCCGGTCTGCCGGGAGATGCCTCAGTCCGCAGCATCGCTGAGTATCCCGGAAAGCCTAACGTCGTGTTTGCGGGAACCGAACGATATTTGTTCGTGACGCTGGACACGGGCGCGCACTGGTCGCGCCTAACGGCCAACCTACCCACGACGATTTACGATGACATCGTCGTGCATCCACGCACAAAGGATCTCCTTTTGGCGACGCATGGCCGCAGCCTCTGGGTGCTCGATGACGCATCGCCCATCGCTGACTGGTCCGACGTTATCGCGGCTCGTGGATCGTTTCTCTTCCCAACGCGCCGTGCGACGCTGATGCAGTACTGGGACGATGTATCGAACATGGCGCAGGGCTTTTTTGCCGCCGAAAATCCGGCCGACGGCGCTGTGCTCACGTACTATCTCTCGCATCCGGCGCAGAAGGTTCGTCTCACGATTCGTGGCACGAATGGCAAGATCATTCGGCAGATCGCCGGCAGCAGTTCGGCGGGTGTGATTCATCGCGTGACGTGGGACCTTCGCCATGAGCCACCGCCGTCATCAGTCGGCGCCGGCGCCGTCGCGGAAGAGGGAGGGGGAGGGGGAGGGGGAGGTCCCGAAGCCGGAGGCCGCCGTGCCGAGTTGCAGCCGCAACTGCCAGTGCCGTTTCACGACATCGGAGTGCGCGGGCCATTCGTCGCGCCCGGAACGTTCGTCGTCACCCTGAGCGTCGACGGCGATTCGAGCTCGCGCCCACTCGAGGTACGCGCGGATCCGATGAGCACCTACACGCTCGCGCAGCAGCGAACGCGCGAGACGTTTTTGCTCGATGTGCAGGCTGCGCAGATCGAGGTCGAAACCATATCCGCCGATCTACGGTCGCGCCGTGCATCGGCCAACGGTGCCGACTCGGCGCGCTACGTCGCACTGGAGCGACGCCTAACGGCGGGCCGCAATGCACCACGCGCCAAGCTCGGCGCGGTGGCGCGGGCCTTCAACGGCCAGGGCGCGCAACAGGGCAGCTTCGCCCCCCCGAGTGCGGCGCACCGTCAAGCGCTCGTCGAGAGCCGCGCCGAGCTGGCTGCCGTGAGGCAGGAGTTGAAGGCACTGAGCGCGGAGCGCTGAGGATGCGGACGGGGGACGGGGAACGGGGAAGGTTGTCATTCCGAGCGTAGCGAGGAATCTGCACCTCGCTCACGCTCGGTGCAGATTCGACCTATGGAGTCGCGCGCGCTGGTCGCGCGCGCTCCCGCACCTCTCGCCGAAAACCTTCGCTCCGCATTCTCCGTCCCCCGTTCGCCGTCTCCCGTCCCCGGTCACAGTCGCCGATGTCGATTCCTGGACTCCTCGTTCGACGTGTTGGCAGAGGATAGAAAAGCCAACCCCGAAACGGAGAACGACCATGACCTCGATCAGTCTGACCCGGCGCGATCGCTCCACAACCGGCCTTTGGATCGCCCAGAGTGTGCTCGCCGCGCTTTTTCTGTTCGCTGGCGGATTCAAGCTCGTTTTGCCCGCGGCAGCGCTGGCGGCGCAGTCCCATATGCCGGGCGCCTTCATCAAGTTCATCGGCGTGTGTGAGACGCTCGGCGCTCTCGGACTCATCCTGCCGGGATTGTTCCACGTTCAGGAGCGGCTAACCTCGCTTGCCGCAAGCGGACTGGTGATCATCATGATCGGCGCGGTGGTGACGACGATCCTCCAAGGCCAGGGACCCGCCGCAATCCTGCCCGCGGTGGTTGGAGCGATCGCCGTCTACGTGGCGAGGGGCCGCGCTCGTTAGGCGGCGCCTGTATCCATGGTGTAGCTCTCGCGGAAGATCTTCCAGGTTCCATCCGCCTGTCTCTTCCACACGAGCAGATACTTGCCGAGGGCATGGGCCTCCTTCCCCGCCTTCGGCTGTATCGTTCGCTCCCACCTGCCTGTTTCGACGGCAAGATCTCCCGAAACCTTCAAATCCGTACTCGTAAGCGCGAGCGAGGTGACCTTCGCTGCCGCGAGCATCGTGGAGTCGGCTTGATCGATGACGGCCCGGCCTCTCATGACGTTTCCGTTCGATGCGAGTATCACTGCGTCTTCGGTGTAGAAGCTGCTCAATGCGGCAATATCGCTCTTCGTAGCGGCCTCGATGTAGCGGGCCCGCGCTGAGTCGAGATATTTCTGGACATCGGCGCTGCTCGTTATGCCCCCGTTGCTCGCGCCAATGGTGGCCGCCGTCGGTCCAGTCGAGTCGGTGCGGTTTGCTCCCGATTTCGTGCCGCAAGCGCCACAGGCCAGCGCCAAGAGAACGATCATTGCCATCTGCATGGAACACCTCCGGTTAAGACATGCCAGGCCATAAGCCGGGCCCATCCCTGCGCAAGTTCTAGGCGAGGCCAGTTGCCCCCGCTGCCAGATTACGCTGGACGTTCACATTCTCGATTTGCTGGAGGGGATCATGCGCATCGGCATCGTTGGCGCGGGAATGATCGGATCGACTCTCGCAAAGCTGTGGGTCGACGCCGGATATGAAGTACGACTCTCGTCGCGTCACCCTAACGAGCTGGACCCGATCGTCAAACGGCTTGGAGAGCGCGCGTGCGCCGGAACGCCGCAAGAAGCCGCGAAATTCGGCGATGTCGTCATGATTACAGTTCCGCTCAAGGCAATTCCGGAGCTGTCGCGCGAGCTTGCTCCACTTCTCGCAGGCAAGGTCGTTCTCGACACGGGCAATGCTTATGAGCAGCGCGACGGCAGCTTTGCCCGCGAGGCGACCCGCGACCCGCGTGGGTCCGCCGGCTGGTCTGCCTCGATGTTCCCTCGG
>DATEGN010000088.1:0-3802 GCA_035280125.1 Gemmatimonadaceae bacterium
CATCTCGCGAGCCTGGACGAGCGTCGCGCGATCGACCTCCTGTCGGCGCTCGTTCATCTCCTCGAAATCGCGTGCGAGCGCGTTCGCCCTGTGCTCGTCGGTCGAGAGTAGCAACTCGACGCCGCGAATGGCGTGACCGAGACGCCCAACGGCGTTGAGTCGCGGTGCGAGTATGAATCCCACCCGGCCCGCCGTGATTGGCCGGTCCGCCAGACCCGCGGCGCGAATGAGAGCACGCAGCCCGATATTCTGCGTCTCGTTGAGCATCTTCAAACCATAGCGCGCGAGCACGCGATTCTCGCCACGCAATGGCGCGATGTCGGCGATGGTCGCGAGCGCAACGAGATCGAGCATGCCGTACACAGCGTTCTCGTTCCCGCCACGTTTCCGCACCAGTGCGAGCGCGAGCTTGAACGCGACGCCAACGGCGGCAAGGTCATGATCAGGTGACGTGCAACCGGGCCGCCTCGGATTGAGCACCGCAAATGCAGGAGGTAAGACGCCGCCGCTCGGGAGATGATGGTCGCTGATAATGACATCGATCCCGGCGTCTTGCAGCGATCGCACTGCCTCGTGCGCGCTCGTACCGCAATCACAGGTCACGACAACGCCAACTCGCTCTCTTAAAGCGGCGTCCACGCCAGCGGCACCCAAATCGTACCCATCCTCGATGCGCCGCGGTATGAACGGAATCACCGAGGCGCCAAGGATTCTCAGCGTCTTGGTGAGCAATGTGGTTGAACACATGCCGTCGACGTCGTAGTCGCCGTGAATGAGAATTCGCTCTCCATTCACGATCGCGCGCTCGAGTCGTTCGACAGCGCGGTCGAGATCGAGCATCAGCCGCGGATCGTTGAGTTGATCCAGGCGAGGACGCAGGTAGACCTTGGCGCCATCGATGTCGGCGAGACCGCGCGTCGCCAGCAGGCGACAGAGTGGCTCGGGCAGATGCAGCTCGGCCTGAAGCCGCGCGACAGCCTCAGGGTTGGGGCGCTCCGGGATTATCCAGCGGTGCTTTGGGTGCGCTCTCGCAACGGATGCAGTCACGTCGCGAAAAGTACGGCTGCCGTCACCCTCGAACAAGCATCATTCGCCCGCGTACAGAAGCACTCCGCACCCCTCGCACAGCTCCGTCGCGCCACTGCCGGCCATCGCGCTGCGCCGCTGCAGCGGAATCACCGTATCACAATTTGCGCAGGAGTTGCCACGAAGTGGAAAAACCGCGTGGACCCGTTTGCGCGAGCGAATGCGATCGTATCGGGCCAACAAGCTGCGCGGCACCTTCGCAGCGAGATCACCGCGGTGCGAGCGCAATGTCGCGAGCTCGGTATCGATCGTGGCGCGGTCGGCGTCGAGCGACTCGCGCAGCTCCTTCTGCTCGCGTTCGATGTCGCGCAACGCATGGTCGCGTTCCGTCACGCCATGGCGGAGATCGCCGAGCCGATGTGAAATGCTGTCGAGCTCGCGCTGCGCCTCGCCGATCATGCGCCGCGCTTGATCGAGCTGCGCCGTCGCCGCCGTTGCTTCGCGCGCGCTCGTGACGGCGTTGAGCTGCGCCTGGTTGCGTTCCTCGAGCTGGCGGAATTGATCGAGTCGGCCGCGCACGTCGCGCTGCCGGCGTTCCTCCGCGTCGACTGCCTGACGAGCCTGATCGAGCGCGCCCGAGGCACGCTCCTGCTCTTTGACGATCGACTCGAGTCGCGGCAGCAGAGCTGCAAGACGCTCCTCCAGGCCATGAATCTCGATGTCGTCGGTCTGCACCGCGAGCAACGCCGCTACGTCTGGATGCACTCCGCCTCCGTCAGTTCAAGATCTCGATGTACGAAATGATTTATACCGTCCACGTCCCAGCGCCTGCATTTGTTTGAGCAGCCGTTCTTTTTCTCGAATGAGGTCGTCTTTCTCGTCAGGCGCCGCGAGCGGCATCTCGCGATCGATGTCCGTGAGACGCGCGTCGAGGTCACGCGATGCGATCGCGCTGACGCTGCCTTGGACGATCTCATTCGCTCGATCAAGCCCGCCTTGCTCGGCCACCAATTCCTCCAGGACCTCGATCGCGTCCTCGTCAAACCCACCAGCAATCTCGCCGATCGTCGCCTCGGCGCCCAACGCCACCAGCTCAGAGAAGATCATGCGATAAGTCTCGTCCGAGAAGCTCTCCGCCCCGAGCCGCTCGGCGACGAGCTCGACATACCGTCGATCGTGGAGCATCACTCGAAGCAATTCCCGCTCGGCGCGGGCACCCGCCGCGCGTCGATTGGCTCTCCGGTCGGAGCGACGGGCGGGCCGTGCCAGCGGCGGCGGTTCCGTTGGCTCGTTTACCTCCGAAGCCGCAGGTTGCGCGCCCAGCTCGCGCTCCAGCAATTCGCGAGAGACTCCCGCCACCTCGCTGGTACGAGTGACATACAAGTCTCGCATGATGCGGTCGCTGGTCGCGCGGATGGTTGGAAGCAATTTGTCGAGTGCCTGTCGCTTGCGTCGCAAGTCGGCGAACCAGCCGCCACGCTGTAGAATCTGAATCTTTCGATCGAATATGTCGATTGAATGACTGATTTCTCGCTCCAGTCCCTCCGCGCCCTCGCTCGCGACAAAGGTGTCCGGGTCTTCACCCTCCGGAAGGGAAACGACGCGCACGCTCACGCCGTTGCGTAGCAGCTGGTCGCCCGCCCGAAAGGTCGCTTTCTGGCCCGCAACGTCGCTGTCATAGAGCAGAAACACGTTTTTCGTGTATTTCCGCAGTAGCGAGCCCTGTGCCTCGGTGAGCGCCGTTCCCAGTGGTGCGACCACTTCGTCGACGCCCGCGAGCACGAGGCGAATGAGGTCGAAATAGCCCTCGACGAGGAGGACACGCTCCGCTTTGCGGATCGCCTGCTTTGCCCAGTTCAAGCCGTAGAGGAGCCGCCGCTTCGCGAACACCTCGGACTCCGCCGAGTTCAGATACTTCGGCTCCCCCTGGCCAAGCACACGACCGCCGAATCCAACCACGTGGTCCCGCAGGTCAAAAATCGGGAACATCAAGCGGTGACGGAATCGAACGCGGAGATCGTCGCTGCCATCACGCCTAACGAGGATACCGGCCGCCAGCTGTCGTTCGTCCTCGAAGCCGAGCGTCCGCAAGTGCTCGCGCACCGGGTTGCCATCCCGTGGCGCAAATCCCAGGCTGAAACGCTCCGCATCTTCGCGCGTGAGGTCGCGGCTCTCGAGATAGCCACGCGCCACGGCGCCTTCCGCGTCCTCCCACAATTGCCGGCGAAAGAATTCCGCAGCGGCCGAATTCAGCTCCCAGAATTGTTCGCGCGGGTCGGGACCTTCCTGCGCGCGCGTCACCTCGCGCACCTCGACGCCAACCTTGTTGCCGACCCACTTCACGGATTCGACAAAGTCGAATCCGTGAAGTTTTTGTATAAAAGTAAAGACATTGCCTTTCTCGCCGCAGACAAAACACATAAACGTTCCCCGAGGGAGCACCGAGAAATTGTCGTGCTTCCCATGGTGGAACGGACATGGACCGCGAAAGCTCGAACCGACGCGCTTCAATTTCACGAACTCGCCGATGACCTCGACGATGTCCGCTTCGTCTCGCACGCGATCGACTACTTCATCTGGGATCATCAGAGCTCGGCGACGGTCACTCCAGCGCCTCCTTCGTTCCAGGCGCCCAATCGGAACTGCTTCACGCGCGTGTCTTTGGTGAGCATTTCGGCGACGCGCTCGCGCAGCGCGCCCGTGCCCTTCCCGTGAATGATACGCAGGGAACGTAGATCGGCACGGACCGCGGCATCGAGTGCCTGCATCACAACGC
>DATEGN010000089.1:0-13513 GCA_035280125.1 Gemmatimonadaceae bacterium
TGCCAGTCAGCGGTGGCAGTTGGGCGAGCCCTTCGCGCACGCGGCCGCGCAGCGAAGTCACCGCACCCACGCCATTCTCGATCTGAGAAAAATCGCCGTAATGCGACGCGCTCGGCAGCTCTCGACCGGCGAGGAGATACAGCTCGTCCGACCCGAAGACCCAAGTCTCGCCGCGATCTCGCTGCGCTAAAGCTGCCCACCGTTCCGCGACTTTGAGCAGCGCGCCAGCGCGTTCGGCATCCATTGGCTTTCCGGTATACAGATGCGAGAACTGCGTCAGGCCAACCGGGACAAGGGCCACCGAGAGAACCGCATCGGCGAGTGCCCAAAGATCGCGCAACGACTGCTCCAGAACGTCCCCGTCGTTGAGTCCCGGAACGATTACCATCTGGCCGTGGAACTGAATGCCGCCTTCAGCCAGACGCGTCAGCTGTGCGACGATGTCCGGTACGCGCGGGTTGTTCAGCAACACTTTCCGGGCCTCCCACGGTGTCGCATGCACGGAAACGTACAGTGGCGAGAGCCTGTACTCGAGGATTCTCTCGATGTCGCGTTCCTTCACGTTCGAAAGCGTCGCGAAGTTGCCGTAGGCGAAGGACAGCCGATAGTCGTCGTCGCGTACGTAGAGATTCTTGCGCAAACCGGCTGGCAGCCCTTCGATGAAGCAGAACTCACACCGATTGGCACATCGACGCACAGTCGGAGGGACGAGCTCGATGCCTATCGCTTCGCCTTCGGGACGCTCAATGTCGTAAACGACTTTTTCGCCGCCCGGGAGCCGGGCCTCCAGGACGAGTTCGTCCTCGGCAGCAAGGAACTCCCAGTCGAGAAAGTCACGAAGCTCGCGACCATTCACCGACAAGAGCTCGGTTCCTGGTACGATCTCGAGCTCTTCCGCAATGCTTCCCGCTCGTACTTTGCTAACGCGAACCATTGCTCGCCGAGTCCCCGCCATCAGTGCAACGGGGGAAGATCACGGATCTTCCCCCAACGCGTCCATCGACTCGCGACGATGCGCCGCGACTGTTCACGTAAGCTAGAAGGTCAGAGTAGCCAAGGCAACGCAGAGAACCAACTTCCGAGCACGCCGTGAGGGGCTCGGCAGCTAGAGAACAGGGGCTAGGGTTTCGCGAAGCCCTAGCCCCTCTTCTCGAGCCTTGATCCGTTCCTTCTTTTCAACTCTTCGGCTTTATCGAGTACGGATCGATCGTCGGAGACGTGATCGCGTACTTGAACGCAGCGGCGTTAGCAACCGCTCCCGTCACCTTGAACGGAGCGCTCTGGCCGGCGGCGACCGGACCCACCGTAGCCGTTTCCGATGCGACCGTCTTCCCAGTCAAGTCAAGGAAATCGAACTTGATCGTGTACGTCTGCGATTGATCGCTGTTGTTGGCAATCGTTCCGCCAAGCGTCGACTTGTCCTCGGCGCTCGTGAACTGGTTGAACAACACCTTCACCGGAAGGCCCTCGGCAATCATGTTGTAGCGCAGCGCCGAATCCGCAACCGCCTTTGCGGAGTCAAAATAGAACCGCGCCGAGTCCTCGTCGGCCTTCACCGCCTTGGGCGTCTTTGCCTTCTTAGCGGCTGCGTTGTACGCCTTGATCTTCTCGTTGAACGCCTTCTGCTCGTTCGCGTACGAGATCGTGAAGAGGCGATAGTTCTCCCCGTTCGACGGATCGATCGCGATGAGCTGGCGAACAACCGGCACCGCCTTGGCGTACTGGTCCTCGTTCATGTACATGATCGCGAGGTTGTAGAGCACATCGCGGTGGTAGGCGTTCTTCTTGTACGCTGCCTCGAACATCGTCGTCGCGCCGGGAACATCCTTTGCCCGTGCCAGGCCGACGCCAGCGTTTAGCAATTGCTGAAATGACGACGCGCTCGGATTTGCCAGCATCGAGGCGTAGGTCGCGCGAACCGCAGCGGTATCACCGGCCGCGGACGCGAGAGAGGCGAGACCGGCCTTTGCTTGCTCAGCGTAATTCCCACCGCTTGGATCCTTGCTGAGCGTCTCAAATCCCCACTTCGCATCAGCCAGGTAGGCGGCCTTGTCCGCGGCACTCGCAGTCTCAGCCGCCTGCGCGGCGAGCTGCGCTGCGGTGAGCATTGTTTGCCGCTTCAGGTCCGCGTACGCCGTATCGCTACCCGACTTCTCGACGGTCTGTTTGAAATAGTCGATCGCCTGACGCGGCTGATTCTTTTTCTGAGCAAGATTGCCCAATACCATGTAGCCGTACGGCGCGTTTGGATTGAGCACGAGCGATCGCTTCGCGAGAAGCTCTGCCGAGTCGGGGTGATCCGCGTTGAGCTGGCCAATGGCGTTGTTGATCATCGTGACCCAGCCCTTCTGTGCGCGCCACGCTGCTGTCTGGCTTGCGCACTCGGGCATGGCCTTTTCAACGCCGCCGAATGAGGAATCGATCGAGGCCACGAGGTCGATCGGCTGCGTTGGATTTTGAGTGAAGCCAAGCGCTCCGCGCGTCGTCTCCGCCGTCATGTTCGGCTGCGACAGCCACATCACGAGTGCTTTGCCCATCTCAAAGTTGAGACCGACAGGATTCTTCGATTTGTCAGTCTTTTCGAGCGTGCCGACAGCGCTCTTCAATTGCTTCGCCGCATCATCGGGCGTTTTTGCGCTTTGCGCGAACTGAAGGGCCAAAAGCGCCCGGCTGATCTCGGTTGGCTTGTTTTCATCGATACTGCATTCCTTCGGCTTCTGCTGAGCGCCAGCCACTGCCGTGACCGCCGCGGACAGCAGAATGGGCACTAGACCCTTCTTGGCTGTAGCGAGCATCAAACTCTCCTCGTTTAGCAACACGATAACCGGGCACGTGCCCGGGGTGCCGTACACCCTCGAGTTATTGCCGTTCCGCTTGGTCCGCGGCGAGCAGGAATATATCCCGAAGCGGTCGTCCTGTCTGCTGTGCCACACGCTGAACATCCGAAAACTCCGGTTTGGCTCGCATGCTTCCATCGGGCAGACGTACGACCTTGATCGCGACCAAATGGCCTAGCACCTCGACGGTTCGGGATTCGCGCGGTAGGGCCCGGCGCTCGACTCCCCAACGGCGCACGCCAATTGTCGTCGTCTCGCGCAGGAGTAACTCCTCCAGTGCATCGGCTTGAGCCGGGCGAGCGAGAACTTCGATTCTCGTTCCCGGACGGCCTCGCTTCATCGTTGCGCTGACGAGGACGACGTCCAAGGCGCCCGCTTCCCGAAGCAGCTCGGCCGTGGCGGCGAGATATTCCGGCGTCATATCGTCGATGTCGCTCGTCAGCTGCACGAGACTCTCGATCGTCCCTGCGCCATCGCCTGACGAGTGCTCGGCAACGATGAGTCGCAGCGCATTGGCTCGCCCCTGGAATTCTTTGGTCCCCGCGCCGAATCCGCTTCGGAGCGGAACGTACTCGCGAGGAGGCGGCCCCGATGAAAGAACCCTCACGAGTGCCGCACCGGTCGGCGTAACCAACTCCCCTGCACCCTCCGGCCCAGGCCGGACGGTGTGTCCCTCGAGAAGCCGCAATGTGGCCGGCGCTGGAACAGGTAGCGCACCATGCGCCGTGCTCACGACGCCGTCGCCAGTCGCAATTGCACCGCAGTAGACGCGCTCGACGCCAAGCAGCTCGAAGCCCCAGACTCCGCCAACGATGTCGAGAATGGCATCCACGGCTCCGACTTCGTGCAGATGAACGCGCTCCACTGTCGTCGCGTGAATCGCCGCCTCCTGTTCAGCGATCAAGGTGAAGGCGCGATTCGCTTGCTCCTTCACGACTGCCGGGGCCGCCGATCGCGTCACGATGTCCTGCAGCTGCTTCAGGTGTCGGCCGTGTGGCTGATCGGGAATATCGAAGTCGACCTTCTTGCATGCGATCTCACCTCGCTTGACATCAGCAATGCGAACGCCGATGCCCTCGAGACCTAACGATCCTGGAAGCGCGCGCAGCCATTCAGGGTCGAGACCGACGTCGAGGAGCGCGCCTAACGTCATGTCCCCCGAGATGCCGCTGAATGGATCGAGAATGCCAACTTTCATCGAATCTCGTCAGAACCGATAGGAAGCACCGCTCCCCGTATTGAAGACGACCACTTCCGCATCACGCGAAATCCGGCCAGCAGCGACGAGCTGCTCCGTCACGGCAAGGGCGCAACCGCCTTCTGGCGCCGCATCCACGCCAGTGGCGCGCGAGACGCGGTGCGTCGCGGCGACGATCGCCTCCTCGCTCACCGCGAGCGCGTCACCGCCGCTCTCACGGAGCGCGCGCAGAATCAGTCGATCGCCCAACGGGCCAGGCACACGCAGTCCGCTCGCGTGCGTCACGGGATTCTCCCACGGCGTCGCCTTCTCCTCGCCGGCGGCGAACGCACGCACAATTGGCGCGCATCCTTCAGCTTGCGCCACGATCATCTTCGGGAATGTCGCTTCCGCATCGAGCCAGCGCCACGCGCGCATCTCGGCAAATACTTTCCACATGCCGATGAGTCCCGTGCCGCCGCCCGTGGGATACACGATGTGCGTCGGTAGGCGCCACCCCAACTGCTCGGCGACCTCGATGCCCATCGTCTTCTTACCTTCGATGCGGTAAGGCTCGCGTAACGTGGAGACGTCGAAATAGCCACTTTCGGAGGCGAACGCGCGCGCCCGCTTGCCTGCATCGCCGATGTGTCCGTCGACAAGTTGGAGATCGGCGCCAAAGACGCAGATCGTGTCGAGAATGGGTCGCGGCGTTGTCGCTGGCGCGTAGACGCGCACCGGCAGTCGTGCAGCTGCCGCATACGCCGCGAGGGCGGCACCCGCGTTCCCCGCCGTCGGCACGACAAATCCCGGAACGCCGAGGCCTCGCGCTCGGGTCACTGCCGCGCTCATGCCACGCGCCTTGAAGGAGCCCGTCGGATTGAGGCCCTCATCTTTGATCCACAACCGGCGGACGCCGATCTCCTTCGCGAGCTGAGGCGCGTCGTGCATCGGTGTGAGGCCTTCGCCTAACGATACGGGTTGCTCCCCGTCGGCGAGGGGCATCACTTTCGAGTAACGCCACATGTCCCAACGCTGCGTCACGGCTGTTCGCGGCGGCGCTGCAGAGTCGAACCGGACGAGATAGGGCTGTCCACATGCCGAACAGACCGTTGCTTTGATGTCGCCAGCCTGCTGTTGCCCGCACGCGGAGCACTCGAGGTGCCAATTACTCACGATTCGTTTTGATTGGAGTTGATGCTGGTCGTCGTTAGGTGCTCCTGCGCGTCACTGCTCTCGGGCGGCTCACTCGATACGGGAGCCGCTCCCGGAGCGAGGAGTGCCGCCTGAATCTTCGCCGCTGACCTGAGACTGAAGCCGGGCAACGCGGCAATCGCCTCCGGGGACGCCGCCCGAACACCTTCCAGACTGCCGAAAGCCTCGAGCAACGTTCGCCGTTTGCGCTCACCGATGCCCGGAATGCGCAGCAGCTCCGACGTCACCGTACGCATCGAACGACGCTTGCGTTGAAAAGTAATCGCGAATCGGTGCGCTTCGTCGCGAGCCTGCTGGAGAATACGCAGCGCCGGCGAACGCCGCGGGAGACGCAACGACTCCGGCCGACCAACGAGGAAGATCTCCTCTTCTCGTTTGGCAAGACTGATCAGCGGCAGCACGCCGAGATTGAGCGACTCGAGCGCGGCGTGCGCGGCGCTGAGCTGGCCTTTCCCTCCGTCGATCAGGACAAGATCGGGCAGCGACTTTCCTTCGTCGAGGCGCCGCCGAAAATATCGCGTCACGACTTCGCTCATCGACGCAAAATCATCGACGCCTTGAACGTCGCGCACTTTGAACTTCCGATACTCGGCGCGGTACGGCCGGCCATTCTGAAACCACACGCACGACGCAACGGTGTCCGTTCCCTGCGCGTGAGAGATGTCGAAGCAGACGATGGCTCGCGGCACGCGCTGCAATCCGAGTTGCCGTTGCAGCTCATAGATCGGGTCGCCGGCACGCTCTTCAGTCTCTTCGCCAGTGAGCCGTGCTTCCTCGAGCAGATGTCGTGCATTCTGTGTTGCGAGATCGACCAGCTCGCGACGTGGACCACGTTGTGGTATATGAATCTTCGCGCCATCCAGCGACTCTTCAACGATCTCGCGATCCTCCATGTCGAACGGCACGAGGAGTTCGCGCGCCCGTTCCGCCGCGATACGATACGGCCCGGCGAGGAACATCTGCAGGACGGTGGCGTCACGCTCCTCATCGATGTTTTCGAAAAACTGATGATCGCGCGCCAGCAGCTTGCCGCCGCGGATGCGCAGCCAGGTGACACACGCATCGGCGCCGTCGCGTGCGTACCCGATCACGTCGCGGTCGCCACCCTCGAACTCCATTACCACCGTCGGCTCCTCGAGCCGCTCGAGGTGCTGGAGGATGTCGCGCAGCTCGCCGGCGCGCTCGAAATCGAGCGAATCGGCGGCAAGGCGGATTCGCTCCTTCACGCGCCGCATCACTTCATCGGCGCGTCCATCGAGAAAGAGTATCACTTCATCGATCATCGCCCGATATTCGGCCTGCGACTGAAGCAACACGCACGGTGCTTTGCACCGACCAATGTGATAGTCGAGACATGGCCGTTCTGGGGCGACTTTCGGCAGATCGTACGTACACGAGCGCACCGTGAAGATTCTCTTCACGACATTGAGCGCTCGCCGCATCGCGCCGACATCCGTGTAAGGTCCGAAATACCGTGAGCCGTCGTCTACGACCTGGCGCGTCACGTAGACGCGCGGAAATGTCTCGGCGATCGTGACTTTGATGTACGGATACGACTTGTCGTCTCGAAGTGCGATGTTGTACTTCGGGTGGTACTCCTTGATCAGATTCGCTTCGAGAATCAGCGCGTGCGCCTCACTCGGCACGACGATCGTGTCGAGCGACGCAGCCTGCTGCATCAGAGCACTCGTTCTGACGCTCGTGAACTGGTCCGGATTGACGTAGCTCCGGACGCGCGAGCGCAGCCGCTTGGCTTTGCCGACGTACAGCACGGTTCCGTCCGGGTCTCGCCAGAGGTAAACCCCGGGAGAGTCCGGCAAATGCGGGATTTTTTCGAGAATGGTCTCGGCCACGCCAGCCATGATCGAATTATACCCGGCGGCGTTCCCTTTTTTGCTCGATCGCAGCTCTAGGGACGACTGCCACCGCGTCGCGAATGGAGATTCGTCATCGTCGTCTCCTCACCCGAGCGACAAGGACATGCGCTTCGGGAATGCCGAACGCGAGTGTCAGCGCGCCGTACACCAACGCAAACGCGCCGAGGACAATCGTCGCGTATACGAATCGGTGCGTCGGATGCAGCTCGCGACCAATGACGAACGCCGCCGCCGCGGCAACTACAGCCGAGAGCCACAGCATGGCCACGTATGGCTTCGGCAACCCCGTTACGCCGATCCGCCGATTGAGACGCGAGCGCAGCAACACGAACTCGATCCACCCAGCGATACCCGCCGATGCGGTGAGGCCCGCGGCTCCCCAACGCTGATCGATTCCGAGCAATCCCGGCAGCGGGATCGCGAACAGGTAGCCGAGCACAGTTGTCAACGACACGCGCACAACTGCGAATCGAAGCGGCGTGCGTGTGTCGTGCAACGCGTAATACGTGGACGAGTAAAGACGACCCAGCGTGCTCGCCAAGAGACCAACGCTGGATCCCGCAAGAATGCCCCAGGTGAAGATCGTGTCCGTCTCGGTGAAATGACCGCTCTGGAAGAGCGCACGCGCGATCACATTACCGAGTGTCAGAAATGCCGCCGCCGAGGGAATGACGAAGAAAGCAATGTGTCGCAGTCCTGCATTCAGCCGGGCGCGTAACACGGTCGCGACTTCCGACTCGTCGCCAATAACACTCGACATCTCCGGCAGTTCAGCCACTGAGATCGCCATACCGAACAAACTGACCGGCAACGTATAAATGGTCGTCGCGTAGCCGAGCAGCGCGACCATTCCCTGAGGCAGCAAGCTCGCCAGCAATTGGTCGACGTAGGTGCTGACCTGCACCACGCCACGACTGAAGAATACTGGAGTGAAGTTCGAGAGGACCTTGCGAACATTCGACCTGGTGCGATCGAGCGAGAGCTGCAGTCTGCCCAGCACACGAAAAACCGTGGGCAATTGAATCACGAACTGCAGCCCAGCACCAACGACGGACGCCCAGCCCAGCGTCACGGCGAGTGTGACTCGATCCTGGCGTCCACCAAAACCGAGCAGCGCGCCGATCATTGCGACGTTCCAGAGAGCGGGCGCGACGTATGGCAGGAAGAACTTGCGATGGCTATTCAGGACGCCTTGGCACCACGCGCTGATGACGAAAATGCCGGCACCCGGAAATAGCACACGCGTGAGTCTGATCGTGAGCTCTCGTTTCTCGCCCGTAAACCCAGGTGCGATCAGTGGAATCAGATACGGCGTGATCAGCACGCCAACGAGCACGAGCACCGCCGTGACGAGCGTGAGAATCGCCGCGACGGCGCCAGCGACCTTTTGAGCCTCTTCGCGTTCGTTTTTCGCGAGCAGTTTCGAGTAGACCGGGACGAAGGACGCCGACATCGCGCCTTCGCCGAAGAGGTTCTGGAGGAGATTGGGAATCTTGAACGCCGCCATGAACGCATCGGCGGCAATGCCTGTCGTCGCGCCGAGATACCGCGCCATGAAGGATTGCCTAACGACCCCAAGCAATCGCGAAACAAGAATGCCCGAGCTCACCAATGCGGCAGCGGCTCCCGAACCGCGTGGCTCGGCCGGTGCTGGTACGTCCGGCTTACTCACTGGCGCCGTCGTCGTCACACGCGCTCTGCGATCGGCGCGTCGAGGCCAACCGGATTCGCCGCCACCAGCGCCGCCGCATGTCTCTCGGCCTCGGCGCGCATCGCGTCGATCAACCGGGCGCCGTAACGAGCGAGAAATGGCACGAAGTTGAGCACTCTCTCCTGTCGCTTGCCTTCTGGATACAGCGCGCCAGCAGCCGTGGCGACGTCACGCATCATACTCGTCTCCCGGCGCTTTACCGCGGCGAGATACCGCCGTTCCATGCGCTCGACCCGATGCAGCAACGATCGCCGCAGTCCTTGCAGAGACGCGGGTGGAACAAGCTCGTCACGGTCGGAGACCTCCAGCGCCGCGACGTTCGACTCGACATCCTGACGAAGCCTTCGGAGCGCCTCGCTCACCTCCTCGGATAATGCCGCCTTCGCCAGTCTCGACTCGACAGCGTGCCGATCGCGCAACTCTTCTCGAGAGACGCCGAGGCGCGAGAGCGTGCGCTCGATCCGTGGTTCGAGGATGGTCGCTGACCAACGCGGCAGGGGGAGTGGCGTCGGCACCTTCAACTCGTCGGCCGCCGCACTGACCTGCGCGAAATACGCCAGCTCACCTGGTCCCGCGACGTAAGCCGCGCTCGGCATTATAAAACGCTCAACAATCGGACGCAGCAGGACATTGGCGCCCAGTGCCTGGGTCTCGGCGGTTGTCACGAGCGTCGCGGCATCCGGCACGGAAACGCGACGCTTCTGCCCGCTGGGTTCGCCCGCGAACACGAGTGACAGCTCCGGCAGGTGCTCGACCTGGGGATCGTAACCCGCAGCACGGATTGCGTCGTATCGCTTGCGCAGCGCTCGCTCCACGGCGCCCGCGGCAACGAGTGCGCGCGACAGCACCGGCTTCGCCGCACGACGCAACGCGATGTGGGAGGCGTCGAGCACGGCAATCCCTAACGGCTCGAGCAAACCGCGCATCTGTTTGAGGTACGCTCCGCCCAAGGTGCTGCGCGACGTGTACGCCTCCCTCACGACGTCGAGCGCCTGCGGCTCGGCGGCGGACCCACAGGCCTCCGCAAGCTGATCGACGAGCTGCTCTACTCCGAGCATCGCCACGTCATTCATTGGAATGCCAGCGTGCGCCGGTCTTGCCAACCGCAGCGTCCGAACGCCCCCGCCGGGCTCGAGAATGGTCGCCCCGCTTGCCTCGTCAAAGTCGGCGTCGTCGGTCGCCGCCCAGAAAACCGGCGCCACGGCGATACCAGTCTCGCGCTCGAGGCGATCCGCCAGAGCCAGCGAGCTCACTGCTTTGACGAGAGTGTACAGTGGTCCGCCGAACAGCGCTGCCTGTTGCCCTGTGCTGATTACGACACCGTCGCCATCGATCACTCGTTGTAGTCGCTCGGCTGCGGCGCCACGCGGATCCAATGCCGGCGCCAATTCGCGCAGCCAGCTCTCGTTTCGCGACGCACGCACCTGATCCAGGTAGGCGCGCCATGCGGCTACTCCCCGCGGTCGCGCGAGGTACCACTGATGCAACTCTCCGCGCTGTGCGGCCTGCGCCAGCGGTGAGCCGCCCAACTGCTCCGTGATCACTCGAGGCAGAGTCATCCGCGAGTATTCACTTGTGGTAAGGCTCGCGCCGGACAATCGTCCCCGCACGATAGAGCTGTTCGGCGAGCACGAGCCGAGCGATCTCGTGAGGCAACGTCCACGGCGCAAGCGAGAGCCGCGTCGACGCGAGCTTCTGCGCCGCCTCGCCGAGTCCGTGAGCGCCTCCAATCACGAACGCCACATCCTTCGCCTGCTCGCGCCGACGCTGCACCCACTGCGCAAACTCCTCCGAGGTCATCGAAAGGCCGCCGAGCTCGCACGCCACCACGTACGAGGAGTCCGGCAATGCCGCCGC
This sequence comes from Gemmatimonadaceae bacterium, assembly GCA_035280125.1. Lineage (GTDB taxonomy): Bacteria > Gemmatimonadota > Gemmatimonadetes > Gemmatimonadales > Gemmatimonadaceae > AG2. Next base: position 10,675 of record DATEGN010000089.1, read on the forward strand.
GAGACGCTCGCCCTCGCGCATGCGCACCTGCTCCGCCGTGAGCGACCGACCCGATTCTTCGCGGACCTCCTTGAACTCTAATGGCCAGTACCGGGCTGCTCGCGCCTCGTAATCGTGAATCGCCGCCGCCAGCGCCGCATCCCGCGGCTTGCCGACGACGGCGACGATGAATCGCATCTCGCGCTACGACGGGCGCGTTTGGAGCTTGTGGCTTACGCGTAGATGCCGCGAAGCCGGTGAACGGTCGCAACGCGGCTGATAGAGAGCATGTAAGCCGCCGTGCGCATGTTCACTTTGTGCTGTCGCGAGAGTTGGAGCACGTCCGCGAAGCTGCGCGTCATGATCTCGGTGAGCCGATTGTTGACCGTCGTCTCGTCCCAGAAATAGCCGCCCCGATCCTGCACCCACTCGAAGTACGATACCGTCACACCGCCGGCATTCGCGAGAATGTCCGGAATCACGAAGATACCCTTCTCGTCGAGAATCGAATCGGCGCCAGCGGTCGTCGGGCCGTTCGCGCCCTCGCAGATGACCCGCGCCCGGATCTTCGGCGCATTCTTGCTCGTGATCACGTTCTCGAGCGCTGCCGGCAGGAGCACGTCGACGTCGAGTGTTAGCAAATCATCATTCGTGACTTGGTCGCCACCCTTGAAGCCTTCCAGTCCACGGTGCTGCTTTGTATGCGCGAACGCCGACGAGAGATCGATGCCGCTTTTGTTGTAGTAGCCGCCGCTCTTGTCGCTGATCGCCACGATCTTGCAGCCTTCCTTCTCGAGCAGTTGTGCCGCGATCGAACCTACATTGCCAAAGCCTTGAACGGCGATCGTCGTGCCCTGCACTGGCATGCCGAGATGCTTGAGCGCTTCCTTCGTAACAATCATGCAGCCACGTCCCGTGGCCTCACGACGTCCGAGTGACCCGCCCATCTCGACCGGCTTGCCCGTCACCACCGCCGTCACAGTGTGCCGCATGTGCATCGAGTACGTATCCATTACCCACGCCATGACACGCTCGTTCGTGTTCACATCAGGCGCGGGAACGTCAGAGTCGGGACCGAGCGTTGCGATAATCCCCGCTGTATAGCGGCGCGTGAGCCGCTCGAGCTCTCCCGCGCTGAGCTTGAAGGGGTCACAAACGACTCCGCCCTTCGCACCACCGAAGGGCAGATTCACAACTGCACATTTCCAGGTCATCCACGCCGCGAGCGCTTTCACCTCTTCAAGCGTGACCTGCAGGTCGAACCTGATGCCTCCTTTTGCCGGTCCACGCGAGGTGTTGTACATCACTCGGTAGCCGGTGAAGACCTCGACTTCTCCGTTATCCATCAAGGTCGGTACAGAGACGATGATTTGCTTCTCGGGGTGCCGCAGCACCTTGTATAGGCCGGGCTCGAGGTCGAGCAGTTCCGCCGCTCGGTCGAAGCGCGACATCATCGCCTCGAACGGATTCTCCTCGTTCAGAAAACGATCTTTGTCCGGACGGACTATTCTATCAGTCGGAAGTCGAAGGTCGGTTGCCATGAGTGGATGGAGTCTGGCCGATCAGAGCCGAAGTCGCCTCATGCGCGATCAGCGCTCGCGCCGGGCGGGGGCGGGAACACGAGTCAGGTCGTCAAGGATGTGCTCGACTCCACCAACGCCGCGCTCGACGCTAACGCGCTGAGAAACATACCATAACGTAGGCGCTTCGCGAGGCCATTGGTCGCCGATCTTTACAGCGTCTTTCAGCGTGCAGACGGCGAGCCCGTCGGAAGGAACGGAGCGCACGAAGCGCGCAATTTCACCTGACTGGAAATCATGGTGATCGGGATAGATATCTGACGTTACAGTCGCCCCAAGCATCTCGATCTGTTTGACAAACGCGCGCGGATCGCCGATCGCAGTCAGCAATCGCACCCTTCGTCCCTCGACATCGGTGATCGGCCGCCGAGATTCTGCTGCCGGCGACGTGGTGACGCTTCTCAATTCCTCTGGCGACAGCCGGACCGTAGACCGAGGAACGCGCGGCGCGATCTCCGCCAGCGATTCGTTCACCACGCCCACCTCTGCGTCCGTCGCTGCCTTCCGAGTCACGACGATGATCGTCGCGCGTCCCAGCGCCGCGAGCGGCTCACGCAACGGGCCCGCAGGCAACAGCCGCGATGTGGGGGACCAACGATCCGCGCTGACGAGAACGATGTCGGCTTCGCGCGAGACCTGCCGATGCTGAAATGCGTCGTCGAGCACCGCGATCGTCGCACCCCCGTCGCGTGCCTGCACAATACCCGCGACGCGATCCGCCGCGACAATCACGGGCACGTCGGGATTCAATCGCGCGTGAACGAGGGGTTCATCTTCACCGTATCCTCGCAGCACGATCGCGGGGCGGGCACCACGTTCGGCAAGCTCCGCGGCTATCCAGGCTGCGACGGGAGTCTTACCGGTGCCGCCAACGGTCACGTTCCCAACACTCACCGCGGGAATTACCGGATCGTGCGAAGTGAATAAACCCGTGTCGTACAGCATTTCGCGCATACCAATCGACGCGCGATAGAGCACCTCGCTCGGTACGAGCGCGGCGCGCGCGACGCGGGCGAAAACGTCATCGCCGAACCACACGTGCTCCACCAGCTCACGCACTGGCCAGCTGCTCCATCTCGATCATTAATTCTTGAAAGCGCGCCGCCTGCTGTGCCGCGCCGCGCGCAGTCACGGAGTCCAGCATCATGGGCTCCGAGTATGCGATGTTGACGCGACTGAATGGTCGCGGGATCGTGAATCGATCCCACGTGCGGAGATGCCACGCTCGCTCGGCCGACATGCCAACCGCGATCACGGGCACTTTGGCGCGGTGCGCGGCG
>DATEGN010000090.1:0-8015 GCA_035280125.1 Gemmatimonadaceae bacterium
GACGCTCTTCCGATCTGCGATCGCATGTGGCAGCTCATCGACGTCGCAAAGCGCACCGAGGTCAATGCGCTCGTCATCGATGTGAAGGACGATCGCGGGCTCGTACTCTATCACTCGCATGTTCCGCTCGCGAAAGAGATCGGCGCGGATACGACGCGACCGATGTCGTACCGTCGCCTGCGCGCTGTGCTGGACACGATGCGCGCGCACAACATCTATCCAATTGCTCGTATCGTCGTCGCCAAGGATCCGCTGCTCGCGGCGGCGAAGTCGGAATGGTCGATCAAACGCAAGCGCGACAGCCTGCCGTGGCTCGACAAGAATCGGCGTCCGTGGCTCGACCCCACCCATCCGGAGATCTGGAAATACGCGGGCGAGCTCGCGGCGGAGGCAGTGAACCTCGGATTCAGCGAAGTGCAATTCGACTACGTTCGATTTCCAGACGAAGATCGCCTGATCCGCGAGGCGTATTTCCCGCTCATGCAGGGTCGCGTGCGAGCACAAGTCATTCACGATCAACTCAGCTATTTGCGTACGCTCATCAAGCCACTTCGTGTTCCCATGACCATTGACGTGTTCGGCCTGAGCGCGACGGATACGACGGACATGGGAATCGGTCAGAAGTGGGAGCTGTTCGCTGACCAGGTGGATGTCGTGCTGCCGATGGACTATCCATCGCACTTCGCGCCCGGCACGTTCGGTTTAGGAAATCCGAATGCACATCCTTACGCCACGCTCGATCACGCGCTGCGCGACGCGAAGCGTCGCAGCGCGGCGATTCCAAATGCGGCGCGCATCGTGCCGTGGTATCAGGATTTCACGTTAGGCCCGCCACACTATGGCGCCGCCGAGGTACTCGCACAGATGCGCGCGGGACGCGAGAACGGCATCGACAGCTGGATGCTGTGGAATTCGAGTAGTCGGTATTCGACCGACGCGCTCAAGCTGGAGGGCGACAGCACCACGACTGCAAGCGCGACTGATAGACCGCGCCACTAGGGAATAAGGGAGGGTACGTCTCGCGTGGAGAGCCCAGGGCTTTGCATTGCTGCAGTTCTTCAGTCCTCGCTTGCGAGAGGGCATGTCTTGCATGGAGAACCCAGAGCTTTTGCGACGCGAATTGCGCGAATTGGAGCGAAGCCGATCGAGCTATTTGTCGCTGGCGTTGTCTTTTTTGTTGGTGTCGACGAAGCGATAGAATTTGGCGTGCGGCCCGAAGTGGAGTAACACACCGACCTGGTAGGTGGTCGCGCGAAGATAGCCGATGACCTGTGGTCCGGCGGATTGCGCGAGACGCTCCGTGGCCTTGCATTCGACGATCACTCGGTCATCGATCACCATGTCCAGGCGCTGATGCGCAACGAGGTTGCCCTTGTAGTAGACCGGGACCACGACTTCTCGCTCTACTTTGTGGCCGCGCAGCGTGAGCTCTTGCTCGAGCGCGCCTGTGTAGGCCGCCTCGCACATTCCGCCACCACCGAAATAGTTGAAGACAGTGAAGAATGCGGCGACGATCGAGTGTACTCGTTCGGCCTCGAGGAGTTCGCCCAGCATGCACAACATTTGGTGGTATCACTTCGCCCGACTGGCATCAAGTCATTTCCAGAGGGGGCAAAATCGTTCAAGCGCGAGACTCTTGGTCAGGTTGGTGAGGTGGGATTCGCCAACATTTGCGTAATTCGCGTCGCTGCAGTTCTGCAGAGAGAGAAAGCTCGCTCGCGAGGAGAGCGCCGGCTTGGGGACGCGATAATCCGCGTGGAGAGCTTCCTCAGGTGCGCTTCAGTAGTTCTCTGATCGCGTCTCCAATCCTCGCCGGTGCATCTTCAGGCGTGAAATGACTCGCCGTCGGAATCACCTCGAGCGTCGATCCGGGGATGGCGTCGTGGAGACGCCGGCCAATATTCGGATCGAGAAACGGATCGTGGCGCCCCCAGACGATCGACGTCGGCGCGATGATCTCCTTGAGGCGTGGAGCTACGGTGACGGTGTCGGCGCTGTCGAGCGCGATGAGGTGCTCCATGAACGCGTCGCGCCCTTCCGCGCTCGCGAATGGTCGAACGTAGAGCTCGATGGACCGGACTCCGCGATCGTGATCCTGATACCCGCGAAGAAGATCGCTGCGAAGGATCGAAAGCAGCCAAGTGGCGGGAAGATGCCGAGTCAATGGCAGCATGGCGCGCGCAAGCTTCACGTCGCGCGTCGGCCACTCCTTAAAGGCAACCGAATCCACCAGACACAGGCGCGATACGCGCTGCGGGTGGCGGATGGCCATCCATTGTGCGATGCCGCCTCCGATGTCGTGGCCAACCACGCACGCGTAGTTGATCCCGAGAAGGTCAAGAAGCTCGATGATCCGATCCGCGTGAGCACGGATCCCAACCGGACGTCCGAGCGGACGATCACTCCGCCCGTATCCCAGGAGGTCCACGACGACCACGCGATGGCCGGCCGGTACGAGCGGGACGACGTCGTTCCAGAGATGCCCCGAGGTTGGAAATCCGTGAAGAAAAACCACGGGCTCGCCGGCTCCCCGCGTGCCGGCTGCGTAGTAGTAGATCCGAACGCCGTTCAGGTCGACGAACTCACCGCGCATCCACTAAAAAAACGACAGGCTGCCGATGTCGGCAGCCCGTCGTCACTATTTTCGCGGTCGTCAGCTCTTTACTGACCCTGCGGACGCTGGCGGTTCTGCATTGCCTGGCGCATATCCTCGACGTTCTTATCGAAGACCTTCTTCTGGTCGTCCGTCAGGATCGCCTTGAGCTCATCGCGCTGCTTCTCCTGCAGCTCGCGGCCCTTGGTGCGCATTTCCTGCTGATCGCCGCCTGCGGAGCGCAGCGCCTGCATCTGATCGCGGTACTTGGCCTGAATGGAATCGGCCTTTGCCTGCTGGGCGGGCGAGAGCGTGATGTCCTTGAACAGCATCGCCGACATGTTCCGTCCGCCGCGACCACCCTGCTGTTCACCAGCCTGGGCCTGCGCAACCGTGGTCACGCCGAAAAACATCGCTACCGCCAACATTGCCAACCGGACTGTCTTCATGGGATCTCCTTAGTGGGGAAAGTAGAACACCGCCCGCGCGTAGGACCGGCGGTCGCCGGCCGTGTGGGTGCGCCAAAGCCCACGCGTGGGTGATAAGATTAGGGCGTTTGGTCTATGTGGCCCCTAGCGCATGGATCGAAAACTGCTATGCTTAGCCGCCCTCAGCAGGGCGGTTTCCTCGTTCCGCGACGCGACTTGTCGTCGTACCGGACACTCGAGCTTCTTGCGAGCGCCCCAGTGACTTTGCCGCCGCCGAGCACTACCGCCGCATCTCCGATTGCGCCTCTCCCGGCACCAGCCATCCTCGCGCCGGTCCGCTTTCCGCTGAGCTGGCTCCTCGAGCATGCGTCTGCCCCAATCCGATACAGGGCGATGACCGAGGTCGCGCGGCTTCCATCGCAGTCGGCTGACCGTCTTTCATTCCTTCCTTTTACGCACCGCCCCGCGCTGATGTTGGCGATGCTGCAGTCGCCGGACGGAACATGGAACCACAGCATGCTCACCGTCCCCGCGGGCCGCTCCGAGCACTTCGAGGGCGTGGGAACGATCAGCGCTGTGCGTCGTCTGCTCGAGTACGGTTGGGACAAGGAAACGCCGCCCCTCTTGCTCGCGCGCCGCGTTCTCTTTCGCCTGCTCGCCGAGGACGAAGACCCGGAGTGGCTCTTCGAGTTTGGCGCAAAAGAGCCGGCTGACGAAGACGCGGCGCGCCGCGGCCGGGCGATTCTGCGCGAGGCTGCCGCCGCGGCGCTTGCACAGGCCGGCTACGAGGGCGATCCACGGCTGCGTGGGGCAGCGAAGCGCATCATCGAGCGCGTCGCCAGCTATCTTCGCTCACCGCTCGCGCAAAAGCCGTTCGTGCGGGTTGGGAATCAGCATGTGCTGCCACCGGAGGCGGCGCCTCCGTCGATGTTCGCGTTGCTGATGTTAGCGTATATGCCGCTGTTCCGGACCGAGCATCATGACGCGATGGATCGACTGTATCAGCACCTCGCGCAGCCGCTGCCGCGTCAGGAGCCGGCCCAGCTGTGCGGGAAGAAAGTGACGGCGCAACCTCATCTCGTGCTCGGCGATCTACTCGCGAATCGCAACGTTGCCGACACCGACGTGCCGTTCGCGATGATGTGGCTGGAGCTGGTTGCACGCCTGGGCTTTCTACGGCGCAACGACAATTGGTCGAAGCTGTTCGATCGTTTTCTCGACGATCGCGATCAGGATGGTGTGTGGCACCCGCACAAAGGAACGAGCGTTGCGCGTTCCGTAAATCCATTCGTGTGGCCGTTCTATCCGCTCGAGGAGAACCTGTCTGGTGACGAGCGGTGGACGGACGTAACGTTCCGGCTCGGTCTCATCGCACGCGTCATCGGACGCACGATCGAGATTACCTAACGACAGTCGGCCGTTGCGCGTGCACGGACGTTTGGCGCCGGCGGAGATGTACCCAGCCGGCGTAGCTGCGGTCCAGGTGCGGACGATCACCCTCGGGAGCGGCTTGCGTGTGCGCGCGCTCGAGTGCGGCGCATCGTCCGACGAACCGGTGCTGCTTATTCATGGTTGGGGCGCGTGCGTGTACACGTATCGCTTCGCACTCGAAGCGCTCGCTCGTGCCGGCCGGCGCGCGCTGAGCTTCGACCTCCGTGGCCACGGTCTTTCGGATAAGCCGGTCGGTCGTGATCAGTACCGGGCCGACGCTTTAGTCGGCGACGTGCGGGATCTGCTCGACACCATAGGCGTTAGGCGCGCGGACGTCGTCGCCCATTCGCTGGGCGGCGATATCGCTTTGCGATTCGCGCTTTTGCATCCGTCACGGGTGCGACGGCTCGCACTGGTCGCCCCGGTGGGGTTTACGACGGTGGCGCTGCGCCGGATTGCGCATCTCCTCACGCCGCGATTCACCGAGCACTTTGCTCGGTACATGGTGCCGCGCTGGGTCACGGCATTGCTCGTCCGCGGCGCGTACGGCGACCCGGGGCGTGTCACCGATCAGACCGTCGACGAGTATTGGGCGCCCTCGCAGTTCAAAGAGTACTATCTCGCGGTGCGGTCGCTTCTCGATCGATTTGCCTGGGCGCCGCTCCCGCCACGAGAGCTTGCGCGCGTGTCTCAACCGACGCTGGTGATTCTCGGCACAGCCGATCGTCTGATACGGGCTGCGGATCGGAGCGCGGCAGTGATTCCTGATGTGTCGGTTGTGTCGATTCGTGGTGCAGGTCACCTCGGCATCGAGGAGTGTCCTGACGAGTTCAATGAGATCATCGTTCGCTTCCTGCGCGGCGAGAAGATTTCCGTAGCGCCAAGTGCTGCAATGGGTTAGATTAGAGCGTTCATGTTCCCGGGGCGCCGCTGCGCCCCGTGTGTGAGAAAGCGTCGGTCCCGAGAGAACAGCGTGATCTCGGGTGTGCGGCCCCGACGCGAAGCGAGTTGGAGTCAATGGCAACAGCGACAATCGAAGCAGAATCGATCGAGTCCGCGGCGGCATTTGGCGCGCTCGGACTCGGCAGTGAAGTCGTGCGAGCGGTTCGCGATGCCGGCTATTCAGAACCGACACCCATTCAACGCGAGGCAATTCCGCTCCTTCTCAAGGGCCGGGACGTAATGGGCCTGGCTCAGACGGGAACGGGGAAGACGGCAGCATTCACGCTGCCGATCATCGAGCGCCTCTCCGGCGGACCACGGCGCACCCGCGTTCTCATTCTCACGCCCACGCGCGAGCTGTGCGTTCAGGTGGATGCGAGCTTCCGGAAGTATGCTCGTTATGCACCGCTGGACGTCGCGTCCGTTTACGGCGGCGTACCGCTGGATCCGCAGGAAAAGCAGCTCCGTGCCGGCGTGGATGTCGTCGTCGCGACGCCGGGCCGTCTCATCGATCATCTCGAGAGGCAAAACGTCGCGTTCGACGATCTCGAGGTTCTCGTGCTCGATGAAGCGGATCGCATGCTCGATATGGGATTCGCACCACAAATCAGCCGTGTCGTGAGCAACGTTCCAGCCTATCGCCAAACGTTGCTGTTCAGTGCCACGATGCCGCCGGAGGTCGAGGCGCTCGCGAGAAAATACTTGCGCAAGCCGATCGTCGTGCAGGTCGGGCGTCGCTCGGCCGCGGCGAACACGGTGAAGCACTACGTCTATCCCGTGCCGCGCGAGCGCAAGAGCGCGTTGCTCGCCGCCCTGCTCAAGCGCGAAGCGATGGAGTCCGTGCTCGTCTTCACGCGAACGAAGCACGGTGCCGACAAAGTCGTTAGGCACCTGGAGCATGACGGGATTCGCGCGACGGGAATGCATGCCGACAAGACGCAACCGCAGCGGACGCGCGCGCTCGAGGATTTCAAGTCGGGCCGCGTACGCGTACTGGTTGCGACCGACATCGCCCAGCGCGGGCTCGACATCTCGGGCATCACTCACGTCATCAACTATGACGTGCCACAGCAGGCCGAAGACTACGTGCACCGCATCGGTCGCACCGGCCGGGCGGCGAGCGAGGGTGATGCCTTCACGTTCATGGCACCCGACGAGATTGCGATGGTGCGCACCATCGAACGCGTGATCGGCCAGGAGATTCCGCGCATTTCCGTCGCTGGCTTCGACTTCGGAACGGTCGCCGCGGACTGAAGCGAGGACGCCCGTGGCGCTGGTGCACGGGCGTTGACGTGTGTCGACCCTGGCTCGTCATAATGAGCCATGCTCGGACTCTCGCCCTGGTTCGTTCCCGTTGCTTTTGCGCTCGCCGTGCTCGCCGTGCGGCTACTGCCCGCGTTCAACGCGACCCCTGTTGAGCGAGCACTAAACAGCCGCTGGGCTCCCGTCTGGATCGGAGCGGCCTCCGGCCTCGTATCGCTCTGGCTCTGGGGCTCGCTCTCACGAACACCCGTCATCCAGGACGAGTCGGCATATCTGCTGCAGGCGCAACTCTTCGCCCACCTGCGATGGACGGGCACGGCGCCGCCGATTCCCGAATTCTTCGAGCAGATGCACGTCTTCGTGGACCGCGCGCTCGCGTCGAAGTATCCGCCAGGAAACTCGCTCCTTCTCACGCTGGGTGTGCTCGTTGGCCTGCCGGCCCTGCCGGTGGCGATCATGAACGCGCTCGCCGGCGCGTTGATGTTTGTCCTGGCGCGGCGAGTCGGCGGCGGAGCGGTCGCCCTCCTCACCTGGATCGTGTGGCAGTCGGCGTTTCCGAACATCTATTACCACGCCAACTACATGTCGGAGAGTGTTTCCTCTCTGGCTTGGCTGGTGACCTGGTGGAGCATCCTGCGGTGGCGCGATGGAGATGGACGCAAGTGGCTCGCTGCCGCCGCGGGTGCTGTGGCGTGGTGCATGATCACGCGTCCCGTGACTGGTCTCGCCCTCGGAATCGTCGCCTTCAGTGTTGTCCTATGGTATTGTCGATCGCGCCGTGCATGGCGCGATCTGATACCGGCCCTGAGCGTTGCAGCTGTGATTCTCGCCATCATTCCGCTCTGGAGCTGGCGCACGACTGGCGATCCACGCGTGATGCCGCTGACGTTGTACACGAAGATCTATGTGCCGTTCGACAAGCCGGGCTTCGGCGTTGGCAAGGACGATCGACCAAGCCCACGGCTGCCGCGCGATCTGCGTCGCATCCAGAGCGCGTTCTACCAGGACCACGTGTACCACAAGGTCTCTGCCCTGCCTCGAATCGCTTCGGCGCGGATCAGGATGATCGATCGCGACGCCTTTTATGAGTGGCGGGGCGGATTACGCGTCTTCATGCTCATCGGTCTTCTCGCGCTGACGCTCGAGGGCTGGATTGCGCTGGTGGCGTTCGCCGCTCAATTCATGCTCTATCTCACGTATGCCCACCCCGCGGCGTGGACGATGTACTACGTCGAAGGCACGCCCGTGCTGGCATTTCTCGTGGCGTTAGGCATGGTACGGGTGTTCGCGTGGGCACTCGCCCCCCGAAACGCCCCGGCTGAAACTTCGACCGCCGGCGCGGCGCGCCTAACGCGACT
>DATEGN010000091.1:0-5919 GCA_035280125.1 Gemmatimonadaceae bacterium
GATTCCCTCAATTTCGCCGAGTCGTACCCCACGCCCTGCTTGAATACGATCTCCACGTTGCGCACGTCCGCGATCCGGGCCGACGGATCTCCAGACACCACAACCAAGTCAGCCTGTTTGCCTAACGCGACCGACCCCACCTTGCCGCTGCGTCCGAGAAAGCTCGCGCCATTGAGAGTGCCGATCTTGATTGCCTCGAGTGGCGTGAAGCCACTTTCGACCAGCAGCTCGAGCGCACGCTCGTTCGCGTAACCCGGGATGACACCACCGAAACCGGTCGGATCGGTACCCGCGATGAGCAGTCCGCCCGCGCGAACGAAGGCAAGCTCCAGGGCCGTGGCTTTCGCGTAGAGTGCTGGATACGGCGAGCGCGTGTTGTTGGCATTCGTCGCGTGGCGCTGCTCGAACTGCGTTCGCAGCTCTGGCTCGAGCATGTCCAGTCCGGGTGGCAGCGGACGCCCCGGCACGAACGTCTCGAACACAGTGAGCGTGGACGTGAGCGCGACATGTTGCCTAACGAGATCCGTGATCAGTGTCCGCACCGCCTCGCTCTCGGGATCGACGCCCGCCACGGCGGCTTGTCCGACCGCTTGGCCTGGGCACTCGTCTGGCTTCTTGTCGGTCACGAAGTCCGTCGCGACGAAGAACGCATGCTCGAGATTGTCGATCCCAAGCGATGCCGCCTCTCGAAACGTTACCGAGCACAGATGTCCGGTGACTTTCAACCCACGCTTGTGTGCCTCTTCGATTGCCGCTCCCAGCTCGGCACGACTGACGTGCATGTAGGCCTTGAACGACGTTGCACCTTCGTCGGCCCAGAAGTTCACCATGCGGCGGGCGTCGTCGGGCCCGGTCAGCTCGTGCACCTGATCGAGTCCGAGACCTCTGCCCTCGAGATATGGGCCGGTCGCATCGATCCACGGCCCTGGCTTTCGGCCCGCGTCGATGTCGTGCTTGATCCCAATGTCGGTGAAGCCATTCATATTCCCGCCAGTGCGCATCGACGTGACTCCTCCTGCCAGGTAGAGACGCGTGAAGCTCTCGGCAAGGTTGCCATAAATGCCCGGTCCGGTGGGATAGAAGAGATGCTCGTGCACCATCACCAAACCCGGGATGACGGACTTTCCCGTCAAGTCAAGCACCTGTGCACCAGCCGGTATCGGAACCGATCGTGAGTCGCCTAATGCGGCAATGGCACCATCTCGGATGACAACCGTCTGATCCACGCGTGCCGGTGCGCCGGTGCCGTCGATCACGCGCACGTGCGTCAGCGCAACGATTGCTGAATCGACTGAGACGAATGACCGGACGGCTGTTGTCAGTGTTGGCCGCTGCGCACGCAACGGCACTGCGGTTGTCGCAGCCAGTACAGCGACCGCTACAGATACGAGTCGACGGCTCATGTGTGAGGGGCTGACCGTTGGAGTCCGAAGAAGCTGTCGAGGACCGGGCACGACAGCCAGTAGCCAACTCTACATCGTGGATTTCTGCCGGGCCGGCCATGGCATGCGCTGAGCAAGTCCTCTGGCTATCTATGCTATCAGCCAAGAGCGGCTGTGTCTGATTGGTCTCATGAACGGCAATTCCACATCGTCACCTTCTGTCCCGACCGGCGGCTCGTCGACCCCGCCCCTCTCAACGTGGGAACGAGATCAGCTTCGCCGAGCCCGTGGGTCGCGACTACCTCTCGTGGTCGTCGTGCTCTCCTTGGCGCTTGCGATCGTGCTGCCGCGCCTCGCGGAGCGTCGCATCGCGCGTCTTCGAAACGAGATCAACGACGTTGCGGATCCGGCTCGCCTACGCGTCGCGCAGATTCAGCTCGAGATTGCGCTGGAGGCATCGCAGCGGCGCGGCTACCTGCTCGCTGGTGACGCGGAGCTAGAGCGGCAATTCGACCTTTCGCGAACGCGCCGACGCGACGCCGAAGAGGATCTGCTCTCGTATGCGGAGCGCCTCGACACGCGAGGATCGACGCGACTTGCTCGAGCCGCGATGAAGATCCAGGCGTTGGATCAAGGACTCGATTCGCTGATTTCGATCGGCGGTCCCAGGTCGGCAGCGACGCTCGACGAGCAGCGACGCCGCTTCCTCGTGATCCAGAACTCGGCCGATAGCCTCGGGGCAACGATCGACAGCGCCGCCAACGCTCGTCGCGAGGCCATCAGTGACACGGAGAACGCAACGTCCCTCATCACCGCCGTTCTCGTCCTGCTTGGACTCGGCGCGACCTTCCTCGTCGCACGTCTCGAGAGCCGTGTCCGTTCGCTCGCGCTTCGGTTAGACGAGAACGAAATGCGTCTGCGTGCGAACGCGCTCGAACGCGAGCGTTTGTTGGAGAGTGAACATGCGGCGCGGCAGATCGCCGAACAGCGTCGTTCGCAGGTAGAACGTGTTACGGAGAGCCGTGGCCGGTTGCTTCGTGGCTTCACCCACGACGTGAAGAATCCTCTTGGTGCGGCAGACGGGTATCTCGCACTTCTCGAGGACGGAATGCTCGGAGAAGTCGAGGCGCGTCAACGCGAGACGATCTCGAAGGTTCGCCGCGCGATTCGCCACGCCCTCGAGCTCATCGCCCAACTCCTCGATATCGCGCGTGCCGAGAACGCGCAGCTGCAGATTCACTCGCAAAAGACAGACATCGGGTTGCAGGTTCGCGAAGTCGCGGATGCGTTCGAGCCCCAGGCGCGCGCCAAGGGACTCGAATTGGAGCTGAAAGTCCCCGCCGAATCACCCCTCGTCGACACCGACCCAACGCGGCTGCGACAGGTCGTTGGCAATCTCGTCTCGAACGCGATCAAATACACACCGCCTGGCGGACACATCGCCGTCAACGTGGAGAAGAGGCGCAACGTCTCGAGTCCCGACCGTGAGCAAGTACTCGTTGTCGTTTCGGACAATGGCCCGGGCATCCCGGAAGACAAGCTGCCCATTTTGTTCATGGAGTTCACGCGGCTGGATCCGAACGCGGCTGAGGGAGCGGGTATCGGCTTGGCCATCAGCCAACGGATTGCTGAGGCGTTAGGTGGAGAGATCACGGTGGAAAGCAGGGTCGGCGTTGGTAGCACGTTCGCATTGCGCCTGCCCCTGATCGATCGCCGAGCGTAGTCACCGGGTACCTGCCTAACGAATTCCTCACGAATGACGGGTAGCCGTTCTGACCGCGCATCGGAACACCGTTCAGAAGCTGGTCGGACAGTCAGATGTGACGTGGGTTATAGTCGCCGCTTGCGTGAACGGCGAGCGTGTATCTCGTAGTTCCTTCCCATGTCATCCCGGTCACAAACAGGAGTTGATACAATGCGCGGATCGAAAGTCGTCCTGGCATTGGCGATGACGTTATTTGCCGCCCGCGCGACGCACGCTCAGGATACGACGCAAACGTCGAGCACTGACAAGCAGTGCATCCAGAAGACACGCGGTAACGCTTCTGATTCTGGCGTCGCCAATCGCGCTGATCCCACGCTGCAAGGCAACAAGGATTGCGCACCGCCGTCAGTCGGTCACGCCACGATCAGTGGCGCGGTGTTCTTCGATCTCGATCTGAACGGCGTCTTCGGCTCTGACGAAGTGGGTCTGTCCAGCTGGACGGTTCAGCTGACGGGTCCGAACGTGAGTCAGACCGCGTCAACCGATGTGAATGGGGCGTACTCGTTCAGCGGTTTGAGCTCGGGTACGTACACCGTTTGTGTGACGATACTTCCGGGCTGGACGCAAACCGGCCCTGCGAGTGGCGCCTCGTGCCTCACCGGCACCGGCTACACGATCAACGTGCCGTCGCTCGCCGTCGACACGCTGTACACCGGCAAGGACTTCGGCTTCATCAGCCAGTGAGCTCTTGTCGAGCGATTGAACACGGGCCCGGATATCATCCGGGCCCGTGTTGCTATCAGGGCATTCCTCTCGCGGCGACGCTACTCGCCGCTGACGCACAGGAAGACCAGGTGCCACTTCCCGCGCGCTGGATCCAGCGCCGACCTTCGTCGATGCGACCGAGCTGGATCAACGAGCAACCCAGGTATCCTTGGGCACTTCGATCAGCGGGGTCCGCTGCGATCGCTCTCGAATAGAAGGCTCGCGCTCCATTGAAGTTCTGCATCGCGTAGAGAGTCGTCGCCAGCTCGCGTAGCGCCACGCCGTTGTTTGGACCAAGGCGCACCGCCCTCACCGCCTCCTCGTTCGCCATCGTTAGGTCATTCGTCTCGCGCGCGAGCCGCGACAGGTACACGTGCGGCATCGGATCATTCGGAGCATGCTGACTGGCGCTGACAAACTGCGCTCGTGCCGCGTCGTTCCGGCCCTCACGATACGCGGCGATTCCCTGTCGCAGCGCCGAATCGCCGCGAGCGCGCCGAATCACGCCGCGGCTCTCAATGATGGCCGCGATGATGACGAGGGCGAGCGCGCCGCCGATGGTCCAGCTCCATCGGCGGTCGCGTCGCGTCGTGCGTCCGGAGCTTGGAGACGGCGTCGGCAACGAAGTCACGACCTCGGTCGTCGTCGATTCCTCGGATGCCACTTCGATGGCGCGTGTGCGTTTCTCACGAGTCTGGCGCGTTGGCATCATTGCGATCGCCGCGTGCAGCGCGTGGGCGAAGTCTCGCATCGATGGCTGACGCATGTCCGGCTGTCGCTCGAGCGCTCTGGACATCACCGCCTGAAGCTCGTTAGGCCACGCAATCTCTGGACGAACCTCGGCCAGCGTGCGTGGCGGCTGCGTGAGCCGTAACACGACCAACGTCCCGGTAGACGCTTCGGGGAAGGGAAGGTCGCCGGTGAGCGCGTTGAACGCGACGAGCGCGAGCGAATACAAATCGGTTCGCCCATCAATCGGCTCGCCCGCGAGCTGCTCGGGACTCATGTACTCCGGCGTGCCGACGACGATGCCCGTTCGCGTCATCCCGTGGCCCGATTCGCCCGCTGATTTCGCGATTCCGAAGTCCACGACTCGCACATGATCGACGCCATCAGCGTCTGTCGTGACCATGATGTTGTCCGGCTTCAGGTCGCGATGGACGATCCCAAGCGTGTGCGCGGCGTGCAACCCCTCCGCAGCCTTCAGCATGATCCCGCAAACGCGCAGCGGCGACAGTGCGCCATTCGAGCGCAGGATCTGCGTGAGCGTCTGACCCTCGATGTACTGCATCGCGAGATACAGCAGCCCATCAGTCGTTTCACCGAAATCGTAGATCGCGGCGACGTTCGGGTGATCGATGCGGCTTGCGTTCGCCGCCTCGCGATTGAAACGGCCGACAGCCTCGGCGTCTCCAGCCATCGCTGGATGAAGAACCTTGATCGCACACTGGCGACCCATCTTCACGTGCTCGGCGAGGTAGACGCGTCCCATCCCACCGGCGCCAAGCAGCTTTAGCACATGATAACGCTCGGCAATGACTGACCCGACGAGGTCTGTCCGAGTGCCGTTCTGCCACACCAGCGCCGTTCCATCCTTCGGGCAGAATCGCTCTGTCTCGGGATAGGTGACATTGCAGAGCGGGCAGACTTTGGGAGCGCTCACAGCCATGAGATCAGGGACGCAAAAGGGGGCATCTAAAGACGCCCCCAATCTCGCCCAGTCACGCTGGGGTCACATACGCATCTGGTCTATTCGGTTCGCAGCGCCTCCGCCGGATCGACGCGGGCTGCGCGGCGCGCCGGAATCCAACTCGCCAGCGCGGCGACGACAAGAAGGCCCAATGCGGCCGAAACAATCGTCGGCGCGTCCCAGGGTGCGACGCCGTAGAGCGACCCACGAATGAAGCGCGCGACAATGGCGAACAACATGAGTCCAGCCCCAACGCCGGCAATCGTTAGGCGGAGCCCGAGGCGGGTCGTGTCCGTGGCCACGACACGCGGCGTCGCTCCCAGCGCGATGCGAATAGCAAATTCGCGTCGCCGTAGTGTCACGACGTACGCCAGGAT
>DATEGN010000092.1:0-6567 GCA_035280125.1 Gemmatimonadaceae bacterium
ACGGCGCTGCGCGACGCGCTCGTTGCCGCCGGCGCGGCATATCGTGTCGAGAGTGACGACGGGGCGGCGACGATCTCTCACGGCGGCATTCGGATCGCCCATGTCGAGATCAATACCCCCGGCGATGGCCTCTTTGACGAGGAACGGGAGGAGCTCATCGAGCTCGTGTCCGACACCGACGGCCACGACTCCGCCAAGGCACGTGTTATCGACACCCTCCGTGCGGCACGGTCAACGGTCGCCGCACAGATCCTTTTCGGCACCGGTGATAGTGAAACGACGCTCGCGAAGCTGGACCCTCTCTGGCAGTGGCTCTTTCGCAATTACCGAGGCTTGTTGCAGGCGGATGGCGAAGGGTACTACGACGGGAGCGGCATCGTGCTTCGCATGGAGTGAGAGGCGGCATCGAGATTGCCTAACGCGATACTGAAAGCCACCCATGACGATTGACTACCACATCACCGAGGAAGATGCCCTCGATGCGATCTTTGCGGCGGTTCGCGAGGGAATCCGCCGCGCCGACCCGCCGGACATCGGTGCTCGCGATTGGCGACCGCTCAACCTGGCGCTCCGAAGGCGAAACGGCGCGCTCGTCGGCGGCCTGTACGGTGCGACCATGTGGACTTGGCTTCTGATTGACGGACTGTGGGTCGCGGCGGAGATTCGTGGCCGGGGTCTCGGACGTGATTTGCTCACTGCGGCGGAAACGGCGGCAATCGAACGCGGGTGCCGCGGCGCGTGGCTCGGGACATTCGATTTCCAGGCGCGTGGCTTCTACGAACGGCTCGGCTACACCGTGTTCGCGGAATTGTCGGGCTTTCCACCAGGGCATGCTCATTATCATCTCAAGAAGGTCTTTGCTCGAGGGCCGGCGGCCTGACGCGTCGCCGATGATCCGACTCGCCGCCGCCGTATTGCTGTCCGTTGTCCTCACCGCGCTTGCTCCGGCGCACGGTCAACCGGCGCGTCCACAAAGCGCGCTGGTCACGCGCGCCGTTATCGACGCCGACCGCGCCCGCGACACGATCAGCCGTCATATCTACGGCCAATTCGCCGAGCACCTGGGGCGAGGCATCTATGACGGTGTTTGGACGCGGGAGGGAACCGGCACCTGGCATCTTCGCGACGATGTGATCGCGGCGTTGCGACGTATCGAGGTGCCTAACATACGCTGGCCGGGCGGCTGCTTCGCGGACTACTACCACTGGCGGGATGGTATTGGACCGGCAGCACGGCGGCCGCGGATGGTGAACACCGTTTGGGGAAATGTCGTCGAAGACAACTCCTTCGGGACGGACGAATATATCGAGCTCGTTAGGCGCATTGGCGCGGAGCCGTTCGTCGTCGGCAATGTCGGCACCGGCTCGCCGCGAGAGATGACCGAGTGGTGGGAGTACCTCAACCATCCCGGCGGCAGTAGCATTGCCGACGAGCGGAAGACGAACGGTCGCGCCGCGCCGTACAACGTGCGCCGCTTCGGGGTCGGCAACGAGAGCTGGGGATGTGGTGGCGCGATGCGACCCGAGTTCTACGCCGACAACTATCGGCGGTTCGCGGAATTCCTGCGCCCCTTCAACGACTCGACACGTCCTTTTCGCATCGCGACGGGTCCAAACGTCGACGACTATAACTGGACCGACGTGATCATGCGCGAAGCCGGCCGCATGATCGACGGCCTCGATCTGCATTATTACACCGTCGTCGGCCCCTGGGCGCACAAAGGCTCCGCCACCCAGTTCGGCGAACGCGAGTGGTTTCTCGCAATGAAAGGCGCGCTCCGTATGGAGGATCTCGTGACGCGCCACACGGCGCTCATGGACAAGTATGATCCACGGAAACGCGTCGCATTGATCGTCGGCGAATGGGGCATGTGGCACGACGTGGAACCGGGTACCAACCCGGGCTTCCTCTATCAGCAGAATACCCTGCGCGACGCGCTCGTTGCCGCGATCTCGCTCGATATTTTCAACAACCACGCCGACCGCGTGCGCGGCGCAAACATCGCGCAGATGGTAAACGTGCTGCAGTCGATGATTCTCACGCGTGGACCGCAGATGCTCCTCACGCCGACGTACCACATCTTCGAGCTCTACACGGTCCATCACGACGCGGAGCTGTTGCCGCTCACGATCGCGAACGCGGGCTACTACGTCTTCGGTACCGACTCTGTCCCAGCGGTGAGCGCCACGGCATCACGCGACCGCCGCGGCGTCGTGCACGTCACGATGAGCAACGTCGATCCAAACCAGACGCGGACCGTGATCGCCGAGCTGCGCGGTGTGACGGCGACGAGTGCGGTCGGGCGGATTCTCACGGCACCAACGATCAACAGCTACAATTCCTTCGAGCAACCCGACGTCGTTCGTCCGCAAGCTTTCCCTGGTGCACGAGTCGACAATGGACGCCTAACGGTGGCCCTGCCGCCGAAGTCGGTCATTGTGCTCGAGCTTCGATAAAACGCCTCGCCAAAGGTGTAGACTGTCGTTCCTCGTCGCTTCGCTCCTCGGAATGACAACGGAGATCTCTTCCATGCCTAACGTCATGACTCAGCCACGACTGACCTCGTTCGCGCCGCAGTTGCTGGTGGACGATCTTAAGCGGTCGATGCGCTACTATCGGAACTTGGGCTTCACCTTCGGCGAGCCGTGGGGAGGCTTCTACGCGATCGGCGAGCGCGACGGCCTGGAGCTCCACTTGAAGGAGTCACCGAAGAACGCGGCGTACCGCAAGCTCCGACGCAAACTCGAGCATCTCGATGCGGCCGCCGGCGTGGCTGGCATCGAAGCATTTTACGCGCAGTGCGTTGCGAACGGCGTACCGATTCTCCGACCGCTGACGCCGACCGAGTGGGGCACGAAGGACTTCTATATCGAAGATCCGGACGGCAATGTCATCTCGTTCGGTGGCCGCCCATCCGAGAACGCGACGAGATGAGTGTGGCTGATCGGCCTCTCACTCCGACCTGAGCGTGATCCCTGGATCTACCGCCGCCGCCTGCCTGGCGGGAATGTAGCTCGCCACAACCGCAACGAGAAGCAGCACCCCCATGGCGACGACAATGCTGACTCCGTCCCGTGGCTCGATCCCAAATACGAGATTACTCATCGCTCCCGATGCACCGACGGCGAGCACAAGCCCTGCCCCCGCGCCGACCAGCGCCGCCGATGTCCCTTGCCACGAAGCCAAGCGAACGATGTCGGAGCCAGTCGCGCCAAGCGCGACGCGAATACCGAACTCCCGCATGCGTTGCGTCACGCCGTACGCCACGACACCGTAAATCCCAACGGCAGCCAGCACCAGCGCGAGCGCGCTGAACGCGACCATGAGGTTCATTGCCAATCGTCGCGACGACACGGACTCGTCCACGATCTGCGACATCGTATGCACGTCGTAGACGCTCTGCTCCGCGTCGACTGATTGAATCGCCCTGATCACCGACGCCGCGGGGACATCAGCCTGCGTCGCACTGCGCACCGCGAGCACCATGCGATTCTGGGTCCATTGCCAATAGCTCCAGTAGACCTGCGGCAACGGATCGACGTCGAGCCCGATAGCACGTACGTGCCTCACGACGCCGATGACGCGGATCTCGCGACGCCCGCTCCACGGCGGCTCGCGCAAACTCTTGCCGATGGCCGATTCGCCCGGCCACATCGCGCGCGCCAGTCGCTCGTCCACAACTGCCACGAGCGGCGCGCCGGAATCGTCCTGCTCCGTGAACCCTCGGCCCGCGACGAGGGCGATGCCCATCGTCGCGAAGTAGTCGGGACTCACCGTGCGCGTATCGACGTTTGTCAGCTCGTCCGGCCGTGCCGTCGAATGCTCGACGTGGATCGGATTGGTCTGACCGCCCGACAGTGGAATTCGATTGACGAGACCCACACTCGCGACACCGGGAATTGCCTTCACCGCCTCGATTAAGCGAGCGTAGTAGTCGGCGACCTCACGGTCTGAGGAATGTCTCGCGCGCAAGACCTCAAATTTGAGTGTCGTGACGCGCGCCGCTCGGAAGCCGGCGTCGACATTCATCAGGTTGACCGCGCTCCGGATCAACAGGCTCGCGCCGACCAGTAGCGGAATCGCGAACGCGATTTGTACGGCGACGGCGACGCGGCGCGCCATCGACTTTCCACGACCCTCCGTCGAAGACCGGCCACCGTCCCTCGTCATGCTCGTGAAGTCGGAGCGCCATGCCTGCATTGCTGGCGCCACGCTCGCCGCGAGACCAGTCAACACGAGGAGCAAAAGCGAAACCGCAGAGACCGGCGCACTGATGCCGATATTGTGGAGGCGCGGCATGCCGGCGGGTGCACTCACGACGAACAGGCGCACAGCCCATGAAGCACTCGCAACGCCGAGGGTACCGCCTAACGCCAGTATCGGTATCGCTTCGGCGATTGCCTGCGCAATCAGCCGCGTCCGCGTCGCACCAAGCGCGAGCCGGACCGCGAGCTCACCACGTCGCGCCCGCGCCCGAGCACCGAACAGGCTCGAGAGATTGACACACGCGATCGCGAGGAGCAATGACACGGCTGCCAGGAGCAGTGTCAGAACTGGACGCACGTCTCGTATCGCGTCGGCGAGCATCGATTCGACGATGAAGCCAACGCCCACATTGACGCCATATGTATCTGCTAATCGCTTGGCGAGCGCTGTCGACGCTTCTCGCGCTCCGGCGAGCGTTACCGAGGGGGCGAGACGCGCGATGACGCTGTAGTTCTCGGTTTCCGAGCGCGTCAACTCGGCAGGACGCACCACGAGCGGCACCCACGCCTGAAGTTCACCCGATGGATAACGAAAGTCCGAGCCCATCACACCGACGACCGTGTAGAGCGATCCGTCGAGATGAATCTGACGCCCAACGATGGCAGGGTCGGCGTCGAACCGGCCGCGCCACAAGGCATTACTCAGGACCACGACCTTGTCTCGTCCCGGCTGCGCCTCTTCTGTTGTGAATGTGCGGCCGAGAACGGCCGAGACACCCAGGACAGAGAAGAAATTCGCCTCGACGCGGGCGCCTTCCAATCGTTGAGGCTCGCACGCTCCGTCAGTGCAGGCCCCAACGAGATTCAAATTTACCTTTCTCAAGAGCGCCACATCGGCGAATGCGTTAGGCATCCCACGCAGTGCGACGGCGTCTGCCGCCGTTGGGTAATTGCGGGCGGAGTGTCGCTCCAACCAGATGCTGACGAGCTGCTCGGGCTCGCGAAATGGCAGCGGGCGCAGCATGACACCGTAGACGACGCTGAAGATGGCCGTCGCCGCGCCGATCCCTAACGCCACGAGTGCCACGCCCGTGATACCGATGACGGGCGATTTGCGAAGCAGACGCGCGCCGAAGTGGACGTCGCGCACGATCTCGCGCATCAGCGCACCGGGTCGCTCGTCACGCGAGGTTTCCTGTGCCGCGTCAACGCTGCCGAAGGTGAGCCGCGCGGCGCGCCGCGCTGCGTCAGCGGACATGCCCCGCGCAACGTTCGCCTGCGTCTCACGCTCGATGTGAAATCGTATCTCTTCGGCCAGATCGGCATCGACTCGTCTGCCAAAGACGATGGCGCGAATCCACGCGAGCGATTGAAGCATCAGTCTCACCCGCAATCCTCCGACTGCTCAAGCAGTGCGCATGACGAGCGAAATCGCTGTCGAGAGTCGCTCCCAGTCGCTGCGCTCCTGCTCGAGACGCTTGCGGCCGGCGCTCGTGAGGCGATAGAAACGCGCGCGGCGATTGGTTTCGGACACCCCCCAATCCGCCGTGATCCAGCCCTGACGCTCCAGTCGCTGCAGCGCCGGATAGAGCGAGCCTTGGTTGACCTGCAACACGTCCTTCGAGAGGAGCTGGATGCGTTGGGCAATCGCCCAGCCGTGCAGCTTCTCGGTTGCGATGATGCGAAGAATGAGGAGGTCGAGCGTACCCTGAACGAGATCGGTGGGCTTCGTCACGTTGGCCTTGTTTATCTACAAGAGGCAGTATGGTGGTGGTGTTGTAGATAAACAAGGGGTCGTTTCGTCGATCGCGGTGCTGGTGAGGTGTAGCCGAAAAGCCTGCTACGACTTGCCCGCCGTACGCTTCGTTGTCGGTTTCGCCTTGAGCGTCGTCGCGTACGCGTAGCTCATCTCGAAATATTGGGCGGCCTCTTTGGTTTTCTCGAGCAACGCCGGCGGCACGGCGACATACTCCTTCATCAACGCGCCGTACATCACCACCGGCTTCGTCTTGTACTTCGCCGAGAAGGCGTCGCGCTGATCCGCTGACAGGCGGAGGCACACGATGCCCTCTTTGCTCACCACGCTGAACATGTTTCCGTTGACCGACGTGTACGGCATGGTGTCGCCTTTGCGTTCGACGCGCGGGTTCGTCGCCACGAGTTTCTCGTACAACGCGATCGTTGCTTCCCGAGCGGGGCTCGACGTCGTGGTCTTCTTGGTCATGGCGATGGACGATGAAGGGGATTCGAGAAGCGTGCGGGTGGATCTAGCGTCGCCGGCTGCTCGAGTCGCCGAGCCACAGCAACGCATCGACGATGAGCCGATCTTGCACCGGATTGTTGAACGTGTAGGAGAGCGTTC
>DATEGN010000093.1:0-3465 GCA_035280125.1 Gemmatimonadaceae bacterium
AAATGCGGAACGTCGTTCCGCGGCCGAGCTCACTTTCGACCTGAATATGTCCACCGGACTGCTGGACGATGCCGTACACGGTTGCGAGTCCGAGACCGGTGCCTTCGCCCTGACCTTTCGTTGTAAAGAACGGCTCGAAGATGCGCTCACGCGTCTCTTCGTCCATCCCCGAACCGGTATCGCTCACGGAGAGAAGGACATATCGGCCGGCGGCCACGCCGGGGTGCGCCGCGGCGTAGGCGACATCGAGAAATGCCTCGTCGGTCTCGATATCGAGCAGGCCGCCGTTAGGCATCGCGTCTCGCGCGTTCACGGCGAGGTTGAGCAATACCTGCTCCATCTGAGCGGGGTCCGCCCGCATCGTTGACAAGCTCGGAAAGGCGCGAGTCTCGATACGGATGCCGGTATGGATGAGCCGTCGGAGCATCTCGCCCATGCCGCGAACGACATCGTTCATGTTGATCAGCTTCGGCTGCAGCACCTGCTTTCGGCTGAACGTCAGGAGCTGATTGGTGAGCGCCGCGGCGCGTACGGTCGCGTTGTAGATCTCGTCGACGTCGGCACGGCGCGCCGTCCCCTCCTCGACGCCTTGTTTGAGCAGCTCGCAGTACGTGCCGATGACAGTGAGCAGGTTGTTGAAGTCGTGCGCGACTCCGCCCGCGAGGCGTCCGATGGCTTCCATCTTCTGAGCCTGGCGCGTCGTTTCTTCGTTCCGCCGCAGCATCTCCTCGTGCTTCTTGCGCGCAGTGATTTCGCGCGCGACGACGAGGACGCCGGTAATTCGATCTTCCTCCCGAAGCGGGTTGCAACTGACCACGTACCAGCCCGGTTCGCTCGTGTTCGTTAGGCGCAGCTCTCGCTGGCGACTCTCGCCGTCCGCCGCGGAGTTGACGTCGGCGGCCAAGGCCTCGCGGTCGTCTTCATACGCGAGCAACGCCACCTGTCGCCCGATGAGGCCGGAGCCAACGGACGTCCGCTTCTTGCCGTTGCTGCTCTCCGGGCGAGTAAGCTCCGTTCGGATCGCATACAGGCGCGCAGCCTCGTTTGCGGAGACGATGACGCCATCCCGATCCGCGCTGAGGATCATGTCGGGCGCGGTTTGCAGCAGCAACTCATACCGCTCACGCGTGCGGCGCATCACGCGCACGAAGGTGAGCTGCACCATGCCGAAGGTCGCGATCATCGTCGTGCCGAAGAGCGCGACCGCGAACGCGATCGCATAGTTCTCACGCAAGGGCGGCAAACCAGCGAAGCCAACGGGGACGATGACGCCCATCGTCTCGCCGATAACGAGCGCGTTGAAGCAGCAGAGCGCATATAACCCTGCGTACTGCGCGCGCCTCCGTGGCAGCGTCGCGAAGGCGAACGTAACGCCAAAGGCAACGAGTGTTACCGAGATCCACCACCCGCCGCCGATCATCGCGCACGCCACGGTGGCGATTGTCGCATCGACGTAGTAGGAGACCGTCTGGATGAGATCGGCGTCGTTCGCTGTTCTGGCGCGCCGAAGCACGAGACTGGACAGGAATGTCAGCGCCATCCAGAGCGCGAGCACCCCGAAAACCCACGGAGACGCGCGCAGCCCCGCGACCTGAAACACCGCCGTGACGACGGTGAACAGCGCAATGAGCACCCGCCGTCGAGAGGCGGCCAGCTCGGCACGGGCGACGGCGAGGGCGAAAACAGTCTGGGACATGGCGACAGAGAGCGGCAGCGAGTGGGCTCCGGTCGTCCACTCCGTACTGCCGTTGATTCACAGACGGCTGCCGCCCCGCACCGTCACAGGATATCGGGTACCCTCATCTCTCGAGCGAGTTGGCGGTCAGTCCCCCTCGACTTTGACGTGGCCCTTCATCCCGAGCAGGGCGTGCGGGTCACACTGAAAGTAGTAGGTGCCGGGCTCGAGTAGAATCTTCAGGTCGTACGTCTGCCCTGGCAGTTGAAGCAGGTCGCTCGCCGCCGGTAAAGCAGCTTTCCCGGGATTCGAATCAGGCAAGAAGTGAATGTTATGCACGCCCGATTTCAGCGTGAAGCGGATGACATCGCCGCGATGCGCTTCGAATTGCGCCGGACGAAAGACGTTGTTGCCCTGGTCATCCGTGAGCGCCTCCACGGTGATGATGCGGTGTCCCGGGTCTGGCGTCTGTGGGCCAGTGGCGGCGGGCGCTGGCACCGCTGCGTTCGACTGAGCCGATGGCTGCTGTCGCGCAGTGTCGTTGCCGCAGGCAATGAGCGTGAGCGACAGCGCCAACAACGCTCCGATGTTCAGCGTGGCGGCCTTCAGCATACGTGTATTGATCACGATGTCCTCTCTCCGTGGGGTTGAATCGAATCGTTAGGTCAAAAATCCTTGCGACGAAACGTGCGAAGGGCCGCGAGCGCCGGAGCAACGGCCCAGCCGAGCAACACGCCGAGCGCGAGCGTTATCCCCACGCTGTGGCCGAAGAAGCTCTTGAACACCGCGCCCGTGTAGCCCATCAGCGCCGACACGTCGAGCCGCAGCACGAGCAGAACGCGAGCGAGGTCCACGGGATTGAGGAGCATCAGGGCGATGAGCGGGCGCTCGAGCGGATTGTCGGCGAACATCGCGATCAGGAGCACGACGATGCCGTCGTACAGCACCGTGGTCAGGAGCCAGATTCCGATCGCGGCGCCGAGTGCCTTTGCCTTGTCCTCGATGCGCAGGGCGAGCAGGAAGGCGATGCCGGTGAACGCGAACGTGAGCGCGACGCCGGTGCCAATGAGCAAGGCGATCGTCGTCCGCTGCATCGCGTCGTCCACGCCATGGAGCGCAAATGGCAGGGCGGTGCCTAACGCGAACCCCGCCGAGAGCGGCAACGTCAGACCGAGATAGATGCCGCCGAACAGCTGACGCCGGTCGATGGGTTGCGCAAGCAGAAGCTCCGTGAACTCGCGCGCGTTGTAGAGGTACATCGTGCCGAAGACGATGTTCACGAGCGGGATGATGATCTGAACCACAGTCACCAGGCTCGCGAGCGCGTTGGCGGTGCTGCCGCTGAACCGGAGAACCACATCCGTGAGGAGCAGGAAGAAGAGCGTGTAGCTCGACAACCAGCGACTCCGCGCAACATCGCGCAGCTCGTATCGCATCACCTTGGCGAGGACGTTGGACACCGCGCGACTCTCGGTCGTCGGAGGTGTAGTCATGCGGCCTCCTCGCGCATGAGTTGGGCGACGGCTCGCTCGAGGCTGAGCTGCCGCGTGCGCCATTTGAGCTCGTGTACCGATCCAGCAAAGCGCACGACGCCATCGAGGAGGAACACGACGTCGTCGGCGAGCTCTTCGAGGTCGTTGATCACGTGGCTCGTGAGAACGATCGTGCGGCCGCGTCCTCGTTCCTCGAGGACCTTGTCCTTGAGAATGCTGCTGGCAATGGGATCGAGACCTGCCGTTGGCTCATCCAGAATCAGCAGGTCTGGGCTGAAGAGAAATGCCAGCACTGCG
>DATEGN010000094.1:0-6323 GCA_035280125.1 Gemmatimonadaceae bacterium
CCAGCTTGGTCGACAACGAAGACCTTGAAATCCTCCCCATCCGGAACGAGTGACTCGATCGGTACCATGATCGCATTCGGGTGCACGGCTACCGCGATCTGGCCGAATATCGTCTCGGCGATGCGCAGCGGCCGACGAGTCGTCGGTGCTTGCACTCGTACATTGACGCTCCGACTCGACGTGTCCACCGTGCCGCCAACGTCGGCAACGCTGCCCACCCCGAGCGCATCACCGGTGGCATTCTGGCCCGCCGTGAGCGTGACCTTCGCTCCGCGACGAATGCGCCCGGCATCGTTCGGTGTCACGCTGAGCAGGATGTCGAGTGATGCTGGATCAGCAACTTCTACCAAAGGCTGCGCGACATCGGCGGTTGCACCGAGGACGGCGGTCATCCGAGTCACGACGCCGCCTAACGGCGCCTTGACGACGGACAGCTGTTCGGCGCGGCGTGCGTTCGCGGCGTCCGCGCGGGCCTTGGCGACGTCGGCGGCTGCCTGATCCGCATCCTTCCGCGGCACGATGCCTTCAGTCGCCAGTCGCTGCTGTCGATCGTTCGCCTTCTCGGCGGCCGCGAGCGTCGCTTCGGCTGCCTGGGTCGCCGCCCGAAACGGCGTTTGATCGAGCTCGACGAGAGTCTCGCCCGCCGTCACGTGCTGACCGGCGGTGACATACACCTGAGAGATCCGGGCGGCTTGCGGTGCCGAGAGCGCGGCCACGTGTCCGGGCCTCGGCGCGACCGTCCCGATCGCTCCCAGCGTCTCGGTAAACGGACCCTTGATGACAGGAGCTGTTTGCACGCCGACGACTGCTGGCGTGCTCTTCTCGGTGTCGCCCGCAGCCTCTCCGTGCTTGCACGCAGAAAGACCGAGCGCGAACAGTGCGGCACAACGCAGCACGATTGATTGCCTTGGTGAGCTCATTGCGGTGCGCTCGCCGTTGTCAGAAGAAAGACCCGGAGCGACGCCGAGGCGATCCACGCCGCTGCCAGATCGTCGATGTATTGACCAAGAATGTCGCGCGCGTTCCGCTGCGCCTCGAGCACGTTAGGCAGAGACGACTGCCCTTCGCGATAGGCAGTCAGCGACATCGACGCGACCCGATTGGCGCTCGCGAGCAGAAGTCGATCGCGCGTGACTTTCCCCAGTGCAATGTTCTGTTCTCGGCGCGCGCGCGCGATGCGTGCAGCGCCCTCTGTCTGCGCCAACACGAGCTCGGCGCGCGTTTTTTCGAGCGTCGCCTGGGCCTCGAGATTCTGCCCGCGATGGCGCGACAAGAGGGCTACCGGAATCGTGAGTCCGATCACCGGCAGCAGACCCGGGTTCGTGGGGTCGCCCCAATCGAATCCGCCCGTTAGGCTGATCCCGCTCCAGACAACACGGCGCTGGAACGTTGCCGCGAGTCGCGCCGCGTTGAACGTCTGCTCAGCCGCGGCCACTTCCAGCGTCGTACTGATTGTGACGTCGCCGTCGCCGCCGACGACGGCGGGAAAGCCGATCGAATCGCTGGGCAAGATCGTTGCTTGCGTCTCCACGATGCCCATGACCGCTTGCAAATCGAATAGCGACGAGACGTAGCTCAATGAGTCTGCCGCGGCGACATTCGCCTGCTGACCGGCATTCACTGTCGCGAGCTCCACGTCGAGATCGCTCGCGTCGCCTGCATCTCGACGCGTTGCCGCCATGCGACGGAGACTATCGGCGTCGATTGCATTGCGATGAGAGAGCCGAGCGTGTTCGCGTGCCGCGAGTGCATGCGTGTACGTCGTGTCCGCGTCCAGTGCCGCCGCCGCGCGCTGAAAGGCGTAGTTGTACTGGGCGGCCGCTCGCGCTGCCCTCGCGGAGCCAACTCGCGGTCCACGAAGCCATGGAAAGTCGATCGGCCACTCGACGGTCGTGTGATAGCTGGGAAGGTCCTTCGTGTAGCTCGCGCTGATCGTCGGATCAGGGAGAGAGCTCGCCGAGATCAACGCCGCCAGCGCGACCTCGGTATCGGCCTTCGCGACCGCCAGTCTCGGCCCGACGGTAATCGCTGCATCCACCGCTTGCTCGCGCGTCACCGGCCGCTGCGCCGCCGCTCGCCCGACACACCCCACAGCCACAATGATGATCAAGACGCCGGTTCTATTGAATTGCTCTCCCATACCCGTTGGTGCGTTTGTCCAAGAAGGCTATTCGTCCAACCTGACAGGACGATGACAGTTCGTGCGGCATTGTGCGGCATCGCGGTCCCGCCAGCATATTGCAGGCAACATGAGGGGACCATGATCAAGCGGCATGTTTGGTCTGTGCTGGCGCTCGCGTTGTGCGCTGCCGCGATGCCGGTCTGCGCACAATCTGCAACGGAGCCGGTCTTACCACGCACTGTGCGTGCCCCGAGCCATCACGACGGCATGCTCTGGGCCGCGTCAGGTGCGCTCGCCGCGGCATCGCTCGCGTTCGACGAACGACTGCGTTCCATCGCCGTCGCGAACCGGTCGCCGGAACTCGATCGTATCGCCGCCGGCGCGGATGTTCTCGGTACGGCGGGGCACATCGTGCCGGCCCTCGTCGGTACGTACGTCGGCTCGCGACTCTTAGGCCAGCAGTCGTTGGCCGCGGCAACACTGCGCGTGGGCTTGAGCTACGCGGCGGCAGACGCACTGGAATCGGTGCTCAAGCCTATGCTGGGAGAGGCCAGGCCATTCTCGGGTCACGATCCGCTGACGTTCCGAGGTTTCAACACGAACGGGACGTTCCAATCATTTCCGTCGGCGCATGTCGTCCACATCTCCAGCCTCGCCACAGCAATCGCACTCGAGGCAAATCGTCCCTGGGTGACAGTGCTCTCGGGAGCAGCGATCACGTATGTCGGCGCTCAGCGTGTGTATCGCGATCAGCACTGGTCGAGCGACGTCGTCGTGAGCGGCATGATGGGAGTCGAACTGGCGCGCGCGACGATGAATTTTTTGCACGATCACGGGCACTGAAATGTCATCCTGGCGAGGAAACGGGGGACGGGGGACGGGGAACGGTCCCCCGTCCCCCGTCTGCCGTTCCCTCCTCGAACCGAACTGACACGCGAGTTCCTCGCTCCGGTTCGGAGGCAAGCGTGATTTCCGCGTTATGCACGTCGGCGATCCATTTTGCGATCGAGAGTCCCAAGCCGGCGCCGTCGACGGACCCATTGCCGCGACTGCGCGCTGGATCGCCGCGATAAAAGCGCTCGAACACATGGGGCAGTTGCTCGGGGAGGATTCCGATACCCGTGTCTTCAACGACGAGTAGTGGATGCTGATTTGCCGCGCCCACGCGAACACGCACGCTTCCGCCGCGCGAAGTGAACTTCACGGCGTTGTCGAGGAGGATCATCACGAGTTGGCGAAGGAGTATGGGGTCGCCGTCAACCGGTGCCTCGCCGAATTCGTCGAGCTCGACGGTAACGCCCTTCGCTTGCGCGACGACCCGCGCGGCGCCCGCGGCGTCGAGAGTCAAGTCGTCGAGGTAGACGCGCTCACGTGCGATCGGACGCTCCCCGGCATCGGCCCGCGCGAGGATGAGCAAGTCTTCAACGAGGGTACTGAGTCGCTTCGCCTCGAGCTCGATGCCGCGCAGCGCGTCCTCGTAGTCGCCCGCGGCGCGGCGCTGCTGCAGCGCGACCTCGGCGCGGCTGCGCAACACGGTGAGTGGAGTTCGGAGCTCATGCGCGGCATCGGCCATGAAGCGACGCATGTGCTCGATCGTGAGCTCCACCGGCGCGGTCGACTTGCGTACGAGGAACCACCCTCCCGCCACGACGAGGAGGAGCGCCGCGGCCGCCGCGCCGCCGAAGGTTGCAATCAGCGATGCATAACGATCCTCGAGCTCCACTTTGTCGGCGACCGCCACGGCGACCATCGGCGTACCGCTCGCCAGCGTGAAGCGCTCGGCACGGAGGCGCAGCGTGTTGCCGCGGTTCGGATCCTGATCGCGCTTCACGACCCCGGCGTGTGCCGCATCTCGGGCCGCGAGTTGGATCCATCTCCCGGCAGCCTGTGGCGCCACTGGCGTGCCAGCCGTATCCAGCAAGTACAGCGAGCGCTCCGGAATGTGCAGTTCCTCAACGGCATCGACGACCTGACCGCGCGCTGTTTTGGACTCCATCTCGCGGATGCGCGCCGCGCGCTCGAGCTCGACGGTCGCGTCGTGCAGGGAGTCGTCGAGCTGCTGCGCGAACTGTCGGCCGATCACGACGAAGATCCCTCCGCCAAGAGAAACGAGAATCGCTCCAAACGTCGCGAGGTACCAGGCCGTGAGGCCGAGTCGAAGACGGGCGAGAGGCTGAAGTGGGCGCGCCATGCGTCAGTCAGTCGGCGAACCGGTAGCCGGCGCCCCGGAGTGTGTGAATCAGTTTCGGCTCGAAATCGTCGTCGATCTTGCGGCGGAGACGCCTAACGAGTACCTCGAGAACGTTGGTGAAGGGATCGTGATTGTCGTCCCAGACGTGCGCGGTGATCGCCGCCCGGTCCACGACTTGGCCGCGATGAAGCAGGAAGAACTCGAGGAGCGCGAACTCCTTGGCCGTGAGCTCGATCGAGCGTCCCGCGCGGCGCACGTCGTGAGACGCGAGATCGACCTCGAGATCCGCCACGGCAACCACGCGTGGCACGAGCGCCGGGCGACGTCGCGCGAGGGCGCGCACGCGCGCCACGAACTCTCGGAACGCGAAGGGCTTCGTGACGTAGTCGTCGGCGCCGACCTCGAGTCCAACGACGCGATCGTCGATCGTGTCTCGCGCGGTAAGCATGAGAATCGGCGTCGAGATCCCGCGCACCCGCAGCTCGCGACAGAGGTCGAGGCCGGACCCGCCAGGCAGCATCACATCGAGCACGATGACGTCGAAGCGATTCTGCGTTGCTTCGGCACATCCGGCCGGCATCGTCGACGCGTGCGCGACCTCGATTCCCTGCTCTCGCAATCCCGATTCGAGAATCGTCGCGAGCTCCGGATCATCCTCGACCAACAGAAGGCGCATGGGCGGTAATCTATCGCGCGAACGCCCCCGTTCGCTCGCTTGGTCCGCCACGCGCATGCCCCTTGCACCCTGTGGGCTATATGAGTGCCGTCCGATCTACGGTGTGGGGCGTTTTGATCGTCTTGTCGTTGGTATTCATCGCGATAGTCGGATACGGCAGTTGTTACAGCCGCCCGTGACGCGGTTGCTCGTTAGGCACCCGCCGGACGAGCCATCCCAAAGCCAAAAAGCCTCCCTCGCCGCGGGACCACGTGGCGAGTCCCACTGGCGGAGAGGCTTCCAGATTGTTCGCGCGACTCTAGTTCGTTAGGCGATCTCTTCTTCCATCAGCATCGGTGGCGCGGCGGTGAAGTCGAGCCCCGAGGAGTTCAACCACTCGCGCATCAGCGATGCGAGCTCGAGCCGCTGATCGGCGGACAGGCGGCGGAGCCCCGCGACCAGTGACATCTGCACGGTCGGTGGTGCTTTCGCCAGCAGCGCGCGACCGGCATCCGTGAGCTCGATGCGCACGCGTCGCTTGTCGCGATTCGCCGTCGCTCGCGTGGCGAGCCCGCGTTCCACCAGGCGACGCACCACAACCGAGACCGAGCTCTGATGCGTCGCCGTTGCGATGGCAAGCTCATTGAGCGACTCGGCCGGGCGTTCGTTCAGAATCTGCAACACCCAAAGCTGGGCGAGGCTGATTCCGAGTTGCTTTTCGATCGCGCGCGTGTTGATGCGCAGTGCGCGCACGACGGCGCGGACGCCGTCCATCACCTCAGCGATGGCCCGCTGATCCGCTGCGGGTGCCGGTGGCAGTGTCAGAACTCTCGTTGTCATGTGTCGCCGCCCCGTTAGGGGAAAGAGATTTGCCGCGAGGCTCGCCACGAGGACGACCGCCGGCGGTCGGTATGACGTGGCCTCACGAACGGAACAACCCCGCGGATTGTAATCCGCGGGGCTGTTCGAAAGCTCTAGGCCCTAAGTCCTAGACCCTTAGTCCCATATTACGGGATGAAGCAGCTCGGCTCACCGTCGCCAGCCAAGGTGCCGACGATTGGGTTGGTCGTGTTGACGCCGATACCGCAGGTACCGCCAAGGATCTGGCCGTGCGTTACCGTCGCTGACCAGTAACCAGGCCCTGGGGTCACGACCGGCACGCCAACGCCGGAGGTGTTCTTGAAGGTGTTTCGCGAGACCAGGTTCGTCGCGGTCGTGTAGTACGTCGAATCGGAGAAGAACGCTTCCTCAGCCGTCACGAGGTTGCGAAGGTCCGACTTCATTGCGGTGACATACGCCTTCGTCTTGGTATTCGCGAACTTCGGGATCGCGATCGCGGCAAGGATGCCGATGAT
>DATEGN010000095.1:0-2523 GCA_035280125.1 Gemmatimonadaceae bacterium
AACTCCTCCCAGGAGAGCGACGCCGGTGCGTCGACGCGCACCTGAAGCGAGCACGTTCCAAAATCGAAGAGTCGCGCTGAGACTTCAGCTCGTCGTTCGACGCCCTCGATCGTTAGACGCTCGGTGCCGAGCGACACGAACAGCGGCGGATTGACGATCTGCAACGCCTGCGCCTCGTTTCGCGCCGGCCGCTCGCGCGTGGCCGCGTCAGGCGCGAAGAGCAAGCTCGCACTGTTGAGGTCGACCTCGTAGCCGATGTCATACAATCGATAGGCGACCGCCGCCGCGTCGACGACTTTGAGTTGGGACTCGGAGCTCATGGCGAGGAGGAAGTTATCGCGCCAGAGCGAGATATTGAAAAGCGGTGGCGAGTCTTGCGTCGATCAAAGGATGTCTCAGCACAGTGGATGCTTGCTGAGTGTCGGCTCGCCGTAATGGCGGCAACGGTTCAGCTCAGGAGCGACTGCGCCCGGCTTTCGGCGTCACGATGAAGCTGCAACGCGGTGCCTCGGATCGATCGCACTTCTCCTGCACCTTTGCTTTCGTAATCCCCGCGACGAGCTCCTCGACCGCGCCGCACAACGGAGGACACTGCGCCACCGAGCGACTCAACGGACACGCGAAACCGCGCACGACGAATCCATTTACCCCTGCCTGCTCGACCTCCGTATCGGCACCGAGTGCGTCGAGCACCGTCGCGGCAGCGCGAACACGGTGCTCGAGCGTCGCGCTGGCAGAAATGGAGGTTGCCGCGAGCTGACGACCAACGTCCCGCAACAAATCGCTCAACTCGCGCTCACCTAACCGGCCGGCGAGGGTGACGAGCAGCGTCGTCAGCACTGGCTCGTATGCCTTCGAGAACACCGCCTCGGCTTCCGGTGCTACTGCGTAGAGTGTCGCCGGTTTGCCGACGCTTCCCTCCCGGCGCACGCCCACGCTTCGCACCAGACCATCGCGCTCCAACGCGGCGAGATGGAGTCGGACGGCGTTGTCGGTGATTCCGACCGCCTCCGCGAGCTCGTCCACGGTCATCTGCCCGCGCCGTAACAGTGCGAGGATCTGCGCTCGCGTCGGACCATCCGGTTTGCGTGAGGCCTGAAGCATGGCTCTCAAGTTGTCACGGGGACGATGAGCCCGACAAGAGGGAAATTCCTAATAAGTACAGTTTTTCCTTGACTTATTGTGGACCATCCACATACTATCCCGCACGCCCGCAGATCGCGGTCGGCTCGTTCACCCTAGCCCACTCGAGAACATGTCACAGCACGTCCGTATCTCGACGCTTCGCGTTGCCATCGTTGCTGGAATCGTTGTCGTGGCAACCGCGGCCGCCTCCACCACTCATTCCCTTCGCGCCGCGCCCGCGCCCAAAGCGGCGGCGCTCGACGATGCCACTATCGTCGCCATCTTCGACGCCGCGAACACCTGGGACATCGAGACCGGCGCATTAGCCGAAAAGAAGGGCACGACGAAGGACGTCCGAGAGTTCGGCGCGATGCTCGTCCACGATCACACCATGGTACGTCAACAGGGCCGCGACCTGGCGAAGAAGCTCGGTGTGCAGCCGACGCCACCGAAGGACTTTGCCATGGCGAAGGACCACGAAGCCGCGATGAAGACGCTTCGCGCAGCCAGCGGCGCCGAGTTCGATCGTGCGTTCCTGCAGCACGAGGTCGCCTTTCATAAGGCAGTGATCGACGCCGTGTCGACGACGCTGCTACCGTCCACGAAGAATCCCGAGCTCAAGGATCTCGAGACGAAGGTTGCGCCGGCATTTCAGGCGCACATGACAGCCGCCCAGCAGAAGCTCGATGCGCTGAAGTCGTGAATCGCGGATCGTGGATCGTGGATCGTGGGTCGATCCACGATCCACGATCCACGAGTCACGATCCACTACGCCAACGCTCCGTGTTCAACACTGATCACTTCAGCCGCGAAGCGCTCCATCTCCTCGAATTGCGGGCTGCACTGAAGGAGCAAAAGATCCACACCAGCCTCGGCGAAGCGGCTCACTTGTTCCGCGACCTGCTCTGACGTTCCGACGAGCCCCGCTTGCAGACCGCGGTTCGAGACAGAGTAGTCCTCCAAACTCACCCGCTGTTCGAGTTTCGTGTTTCCTATCCAGTCCTGATAGTTCTGATAGCCAGGCGAACCCGGCAACACGTTCGTGATGCGCGTGACCTCGCGCGCAGCGTCTTCTGGCGTGTCGCGCACGATCGTGTACCCCGCAACGCCGAACGTGAGCGGCGGCAGCTCCTCACCCGTCGCGCGGCGAAGCGCCTCGCTCGCCTCTTCGCGGCGCCGGCGCAGATCCGCGATCTTGGGTGCGATGCGCTCGGGCGGATCACCATGCATCACGTATGCGTCGCATTTCCGTGCGATCAAAATCTTTGCCGCATCCGATTCGCCGCCGGCGTAGATCGTCGGACGGGGTCGGCCATGACGTGCCGACGTCGCCACTGGTTTGGGCTCGAGCACCAGATTCTCGGCGCGGTAATACTTGCCGCTGTAGTCGAGCGTCGA
>DATEGN010000096.1:0-9834 GCA_035280125.1 Gemmatimonadaceae bacterium
ACCGCGGGCCCGCGCTGCTGCTGTCTGATCCGCTCCATCGGTGACGACGCGGCGAATGGCAGCGCTCCAGCGAGCAACAGATAGCCAAGCACTCCGATCGAGTAGACCTCGCTCCGTGGATCCAGCTCCGGCTCGCCGAACGCCTGCTCCGGCGCCATGAACTCCGCCGTTCCCCATGTCTCGTGTCGCACGTTCACGCCGGCGTCGCGCATCGGGAACGCGGCAACACCGAAGTCGATCAGCCGCACGCGCGGCGGCGCATCATCGCCGGGCGAGCCCGCTCGCTCGAGAAGGATGTTCTCCGGCTTGAGATCTCGATGCAGCACTCCCTCAGAGTGCGCGTAGCCTAACGCGTCCGTGATCTCGATCAGAATCCGCCTTGCCTCGTCGGCGTGAAGGCGGCCCTCGCGCGCGAGCACGCCGGCGAGCGTCTCCCCGCTGACATAGGGCATCACCATATACACTGTGCTCGGCGTCTCGCCAAAGGCGAGGAGCGAGATGATCGCCGGGTGGCTGAGGTTTGCGAGCGTACGCGCCTCGCGCCGCAAGCGCTCGCGCTCCTCGTCACTCCAAGCCCTTTCGGCGTGCAGCACCTTGATCGCGACCATCCGATGCAGGAGCCGCTCGCGCGCCAGGTACACCGCGCCAAAGGCGCCGCGCCCTAAGGCGCGGACGAACTGATAGCGATCGCCAAGCTCGCGTTCGAGTTCTCGAATCTCCTGCTCCGTCACGTCATCCTCGTGAGCGAATCGGATGAAGAAGCTCCAGCGCTTCAGTCACTTTGTCCAGAGAGCGCGGCGCTCTTTTGAGCCCGTTGGGTGGCTGCGAGCTGTCCCGTACGTTAGGATGAACGAAACTTTTCCCTCTCCATGCCCCTCCGCCTCGCCGTCGCCTTCATCCTCTGCGCCTCATCGTTCGCACGAGCGCAAACCGACTCCTCGCGTTCGAGCCCGATCGCGCCGCTGGTGCGCGTACCGGCGAATACCTGGGGAGCCGGCGTCATGATCATCGACTCCGCCGAGATCGCGGCGTCCACTGCGGTGACATTTTCCGAGTTGCTCCAAGCGCGCCGCCCTGGACTCAGAGTGCTCCGCTCCGGCGGTCTGGCGAGTGATGGTGCGCTCGTTATGCTTCGTGGACCGACGAGCCTCATCGGTTCGAGCGCTCCGATTATTATCGTCGACGGCGTGCGCGTCGATCCACGCCAGTATGACCAGCCGCTCGTCATCGGCTCCAGCGCACCGTCGCGTCTCGATGATCTCACGCCAGAAGACATCGAGCGCATCGAGATACTGAGCGGCGCCGCGGCTGCCCTGTTCGGCGATGGCGCTGCGAACGGAGTCATTCTCATCACGACCAAGTCTGGCGGCCAGGGACCACTTCGTCTCACCGGTCGCGTGTCCTATAGCGCGACGCAGAATAACGCCGACTACCCAGCCAATTTTCAGCGAGTGGGTACATCACCGACGACCGGACAACCCGTCACCGACTGCAGTCTCGGGGCCGTCGCTGCCGGCACCTGCGCGCCGACCGGACTTCGCGTCTGGAATCCCCTCGAACAGGCAAGTCCTTTCCGCACTGGCAATACTGCGTTTGCTCATGCGGCGTTAGGCGGAACCGCGTTCGGGACGTCGCTCTTCGCTGGCGCCACCGGCACTGGCCGTCAGGGCGTACTTCCGCACGATGCCATCGACCGCTTTGGCGGCCGGGCTAAAGTGGTGCGTGAGTTTCCCGGCCATTTCAGTCTCGAGGCGAGCGGCGGAGCCGTACGGGAGCACGCACGCTCGGCCGTCGACGGCAACATCGCTGTCGAGGCCAACGTCATTGGCAATGGCCTCGCTGGGTATGCAGAAGATGGCCCCACTCGGGGCTACTACCCCAATCCCGGGTCCACCGATTCGGTGTTCCCTGCCCGACGTCTACATCATACTACTGGTGGCGTCACGCTCGGCTGGCACCCAGGAACGTGGCTGCACGCGTCAGCGATCGCTGGCCGTGATCTCGTCTCGGAACGCTGGCACGCCGATCATATCGGCATACCCATGCAACCGGTCTACGACGATCGACTCGTTGAGCGGCACGACATGCGAACGTTAGGCGGAAACGTGACGTCCTCGTATCCACTCGGCGCGGGTGTCGCCGCATCGACGACTGCTGGCATTCAACGCGACGTTCTGCAAACGGCAACCTACGACAGCATCGGCGCTCCGCCAGTCTTCAGCTATAGTGAATCGAGCTTGCGCGTGCGCTCAACAGCGTTCCGGCTCACAGAAGGCGTCCATGCGCCACGGCAGATTCACGCCAATATCTCGGCCGAGCGAGTCACCAGCACTTTCTTCGGCTCGAGTGGAGGCAAGGAGTGGTTCCCCTCGGCGAACGTCTCCTGGTCGCCCTTTGTCGATACTCACGGCGTCTCCGATCTTCGGTTGCGCGCGGCGTACGCAGAGGCGCCGGGGTCGTCCACGACTCTCCTATCCGTTGGCGGCATCTCCGCACCGTTCTCGCAGGCACCGCCACCACCGAAGACGGAGCGAACGCGGAGCGCCGAGTTTGGAGGCGAGGCGACCATCGGGCGGCTGACGCGCGTCGACTTCACCGCCTTCAGCGATCGCTCAACGAGGCTGTGGATCAGCGGTGTACCTAGCCCTTCTGGGCCTTCCACTACGCAACTCGGTACGATGACCAACAACGGCATCGAGACGATGATCGGCACGACGCTGTTGAACGTTTCGATGGTTCGTTGGGATGGAACGCTCTCGCTCGGATTCTTCCACAATCGCGTCACCGGACTTCCGACTCCGCCTCCGGTCGGAACGGTTCGAAATCCGGCGAGCAACGGTTATTCGTTCGGAGGCGTCTGGGCCCAGTCGTATACGTACGCTGATGTAAATCACGACGGTATCATCGCGGGGAGCGAGGTTCAGCTCGGGCCTGTGCAATACGCCGGTCCGGCGTTGCCAACGCTCGAATCAGTCCTGACGAGCGAACTCTCGCTGCCAGGTCACATCGTGTTCAGCGCCTTGCTCGATTACCGGCATGGCAATCATGCTTTTGACGTGACGAGCAGGTACCGCTGCGAGGCCCTCGTTTGCCGTGAGACACAGGATCCGACCGCACCGCTCGACCGGCAGGCAGCATCGGTCGCGTCAGCGCTCTCCAACTACTCCGCCACCGGGTACGTCAGCGATGCGTCGTTCATGAAAGTTCGTGAAATCGCCGTTCGCTGGACGATTCCTCCGGCCGGTTCGCGCTACCTCGGCGTGAATGCCGATCTCACCATTGCCGCACGCAACCTCGCGACGTGGACGAACTATCGCGGCCTCGATCCCGAGATCAGCTATCAGTCGCCGGACGTTCTGCCTCGCCAGGAGTTTCTGACGATGCCGCTTCCTCGCCAGCTCGTTGTGCGTCTCGACGTCCGTCCCTAACGAGTTCGGCTTTGTGCCAATTCCAATGGCGCCGTCCGCGCAGGAGTGAACAATGAGCCAATTACTCGGAGAGGCGACGAGACGTTCGCAACGATACGCGTTCGCCCTCTCGGTCTTGGCGGCTGGCGTCGTCTCCAGTAGTCGTGTCGCGGCGGGTCAAGGCAGCAGCGCAGGCTACATCCGAGCCGACAGTTCGCGTGTCTACTACGAGGAATGCGGCCAGGGTGTCCCCCTCGTTCTCCTTCACGACGGATTGATGCATTCCGCCACTTGGGACGGCGTGTGGTCGGAGCTCTGTCGGAAGTTCCACGTCCTGCGATATGATCGGCGCGGCATGGGTCGCTCTGATCAACCCAAGATTCCGTTCCTTCCAACCGAAGATCTCTCTGCCCTCCTCGCGGATCGCCACCTCGAGCACGCGACGTTGATCGGGTCGTCCTCCGGAGCCGGCCTCGCCGTCGATTATGCGTTTCGTCATCCCGATCGCGTGGACCGGCTCATCCTCATTGGGCCGGTCGTGCATGGGATGACCTCCTCGCAGTACTTCCTCGACCGTGGTGCGCGGAACAGTGCGCCGCTCGCGAAAGGAGATGTGAGCTCGGCCGCACGCAACTGGGCCGACGATCGCTTTCAGATCGCCGGGCCTAACGCCAAAGCGCGCGAAGAGCTGTACAGAGCGCTCGTTGCCTACCCACAAAACCTCACGTACTCCGCGAGCCTCGAGCTTCGTTTTGCAGTGCCAGCGGCCGCTCGCCTCGGAGAGATCCGTGCGCCGACGCT
This sequence comes from Gemmatimonadaceae bacterium, assembly GCA_035280125.1. Lineage (GTDB taxonomy): Bacteria > Gemmatimonadota > Gemmatimonadetes > Gemmatimonadales > Gemmatimonadaceae > AG2. The sequence goes on from DATEGN010000096.1 coordinate 4,209, forward strand.
GATACTCGTCGGGGAATCAGACATTGCTGATGTTCACGCTTATGCCGGCGCGATCGAGCTCGGCGTGTGGGGATCCGTTCGCGAGATCGTTGTCGGGGCGGGACATCTCGTCCAGTTGGAACAACCCGCGTGGCTGGTCAATCGGATTACAGCCTTCATAACTGCTACGCCGGTCGTGAGCGTCGGCTCGGCTCGATTGCAATCACTCGCTGGGACGTACACACCAGTGCTGTACGGCCGGCCCGGCGAGTTCGTCGTGAGGGAAGATCGACTGGTGGCTCGAGTGGCCACTGAACGCGACCTTTCGCTTTTCGCGGCGAATGATTCCACCTTTTACGCTCTCGGCTGGGACGGCGTGCATTTCGTCTTCCATCGGGACTCGCTTGGCCGTGGCACGCGAGTCCAGATCACGAGCGCGCGCGAGCCGGCGCATTCGGCCCTGCGCACGCCACCCACTTGATCTCCATCGATTCTTCGGTGCACAAACCGTCACGCATGGTTCAGGGTTCTTCATGAGATTCAGCCACGTGCGGGCTGCGATCGCCCTTGTCGCTCTTGCGGCGTGTCGCGCCCAAATCGCACCGGAAGCAACGCCACTAGCATCAGCAACGCTCGCACAGGTGTACTACTGGCGTGCGAAGCCCGGCATGCTTCCGGCGTACAACGCCTACATTCGCGATATCGCTCAACCGATCGATGACGACGCGCGGCGACATGGTGCCTTCCTCAGCGTGACCACCTATCAGTCGCGCGACACGCTTTCCCCATGGACGCACATGCGAGTTTTTTTGCTGCGCGACTCCGCTCAGCTCGCAGCACTGGGCGCGGCGCTCAATGACGCCGGCGCGCGAGTCGAGCCCGATTCAGCGAGGCGACGAGCGCGTTCCAACTACGCGGCGACGTTACGAGATGCCGCCGGTACCGCGATACTCGAAATCATTCATTAGCGCGGGCGCCGATCCAGTGCCGAGCGAGCGCCCGCGTCGAACTCCTCGAGCGCTCGCCGAACGTCAGGAGCGCACTCCAAGTACGAGAAGTGCCCGCAGTCCTTCATGACCACGAGCTTCGCGCCCGGGAGCGCCTGAGCGATGTGATTGGCGATTTCAATCGGGATGAAATCGCGTTCGCCAGCAATGACGAGCGCTGGAATGTGCAGACCGCCAAGCTTGGGCAGGAGGTCGTACGCGGGATCCTGCCACGTTTCGGCGCGTAGCCGATCTTCGATCGCTCGAGCCCTGAGGATGCCCGCCCTGCCCTGGCTCGCGAAGGCCGCCTGCATTCGCGACATCAGGCGGTCGTAGTCATCGGTCCTAACGAGTGCCGGCTTGAAGTGAATCCGATAGCGCGCGGTCACTGCCGCCGGATCGCCGTCACGGTACGCGGGGGATGCAATCATGGCCTGCTGGCGGCTCATTTCGGGGCCGAGCTTCTCGATATAGATCTTGCGGAAGCTCGCGAAGTCAGATGCCGACGCCGGTGCCGGATTCATGAGAATGAGCCGCGAGACACGCTCGGGGTGACGCACGGCGTACTCCAACGCGAGGACAACGCCCCACGAGTGGCCCAGCAAGGTGACTCGGTCGAGGTCGAAGTGCTGCCGCACCTGATCGATATCCTCGATATCCGACGCGAGCGTCACGTCATCAGCGCGCACGCCTTCCACCGAACGACCGCGCCCGCGTTGATCGTAATAGATGAGACGGTGAGAGGTTGCTAATTGATCGAGCTCGGGAAGCAAGTACGCATGGTCGAAGTCAGGACCGCCGTGGAGGACGATGACGGGTTGGCCTCGGCCAACGATGCGCGCGTACAGTGACGCTCCGGGGGCTGCCACACGAGTCTCGACGGGAGCAGGAGCACTCGTCGTCTCCTGCGCCGTAACCGCGAGCGCTGGATTACCGGCGGCAAAGGCGGCGAGCAGGCCAGTGGCCATGCAACGAGTCATCCCGGCATCGAGGTCGAGCACAGATCCAATCTGACACGAACTTCGCGCCGTGTAAAACCGAATCGGCAGGCGAAAGCCCTTGCTTCTTCCGTAACACCTCGCGACGATGAGGCATCGCCAACTCGGTTCTCCCAGGAGACTCCCGATGCCGTCTCGCCGTCCTGCCGCCTTCGGCCTCGCCGGCCGCGCCGCACTCACCGCCATCAGTCTCGCCTTTGCCGCTGTCGGAGTGCCGGCAGCTGCGCAGACCGCCGAAGCAACCAGCTTCACGATCGGCCAAATCACCAGCTACCCCTTCCCCAGCGACCTCGCCGCCGCGTCCAGCGGATCGCGCATCGCGTGGGTGTTCAACGAGCGCGGGGTGCGCAATGTGTACGTCGCCGAAGGGCCAGCCTTCGAACCGCGTAAACTCAGCGAATACACCAGCGATGACGGTCAGGAGTTGACAGATCTTTCAATTTCCGCCGACGGGAAATGGGTGGTCTATACGCGCGGCGGCGATCATGATGCCAACTGGGCGGCTGAGGGAGGACTCGCGCCCGATCCGACGTCGAGCCCTGTACAGCCCCACATCGAAATCTGGGCTGCACCCTTCGCGGGCGGCGCGCCGAAACTTCTCGCGCAGGGTGACGCACCAGTGATCTCCCCAAAGAGCGATCGCGTCGCCTATGAACGAGAAGGCCAGATCTACATCGTTCCCATCGACGCCAGCACCGCCGGCAAGCGCCTCTTCTTCTCTCGCGGCACGAGCCGAGAGCCGGTGTGGTCGCCTGATGGAAGTCGTCTCGCTTTCATATCCAATCGCGGCGACCACAGCTTCGTGGGGATTTTTGCGTCCGAGACGGAGCCACTCGTGTGGCTCGCGCCGTCGACGAGCCGCGACGCGATGCCGCAGTGGTCACCCGACGGGCTGCGCATTGCCTTCGTTAGGCTCCGCGGCGCGGGCGGCGCGCCCGATTCGCTGCTTGCGCTCCACGCGAACCCATGGCAGATCTGGACCGCCGATGCGCGCACCGGCGAAGGTCGAGCAGTTTGGAGGAGTCCGGAGACGCTCCACGGTTCGTACCCGACCAGCGCCGGCCAGGCCAACCTGCACTGGATGAGTGGCGGCCGCATCACGTTCCTCGCGGACCTCGATGGCTGGCCACACCTCTACTCGATCTCCGAAAACGGCGGTGCGCCGCTCCTCCTCACGCCGGGGAAGTTCATGGTAGAGTACGTCGCGCCGAGCCCCGACGGCACGTATCTCGTCTACAACGCGAACGCAGGCACGAGTGCGGAGGACATCGACCGGCGACACATCTTTACCGTACCCGTCGATCGTGCACAGCCTAACGAGCGCACGCCGGGCAGTGGTGTGGAGTGGACGCCGTTCGTCACGGGCGACGGCGGGACGATCGCGTTCATTGCGACTGGCGCGAAGCAGCCTCCGCTACCGGCAGTGATGCCTACGACTGGAGGAACGCCGCGTCTTCTCGCCGCCGACCACATCCCGGCTGACTTCCCGACGGACCGGCTTGTGATACCCAAAATGGTCGTCTTTCGTGCTGCCGACGGCACCATGGTCCACGGGCAACTCTTCGAGCAGCCGGGCGGCGCCGCCCGGAAACCCGCGGTCGTCTTCGTCCACGGTGGTCCGCCGCGGCAGATGCTGCTCGGCTGGCACTACATGGACTATTACACCAACGGGTACGCGATGAACCAGTACCTCGCCAGCAAGGGCTTCATCGTGTTGGCGGTGAACTATCGGCTCGGCATCGGTTACGGTCACGACTTTCATCACCCCGCTCACGCCGGCGCAACCGGCGCCTCCGAGTATCTGGACGTGAAGGCTGGCGGCCTGTATTTGCGCTCGTTAGGCAATGTGGACTCGAAGCGCATCGGCATTTGGGGTGGCTCGTACGGCGGCTTCCTCACCGCGCTCGCCTTGGGTCGCAACTCTGACATCTTTGCTGCAGGCGTCGACCTGCACGGCGTGCACGACTTCACGACTCCGGAATCCGGCGCGGGCCGCGCGTTCGCCGCGGCGTCCCAGGGCGCACATTTCAACAGCCCGCCCGACCTGCAGCGCGCGCTCGACGTGGCATGGCAGTCATCGCCCGTGTCATCGGTGAAAACATGGAAGTCGCCAGTGCTGCTCATTCAAGGCGACGACGACCGCAACGTGCGATTTCATCAAACGGTGGACCTCGCGCGCCGACTCGCCACACAGGGCGTTCAATTCGAGGAGCTCGTGCTTCCTGACGAGATTCATGGCTTCCTTCGCCACGCTTCCTGGCTCACTGCCGATAGTGCGACGGCGCGATTCTTCGATCGAACATTGGGCGGAGCCAAAGCGACGACTGCGGCGGCTGGGCGGTGATCTAGCTGACACACGTCGGGATGACCCCGACAAAATTTCATCGTTTCTCCGACGGTCGCCTCCGAAACCGGCGACGAGACTTCTCGCATATCGTACCCACCTTGTCTCGTCACCTCATGCATTCCACCTACCTGCTCGATCTCAGCTGGACCGTCAATGACATCGTCCGGCGCTATCCCACCACCCTCTCGATCCTGAGTTCGGTAGGCATCGACGCCTGCTGCGGCGGCGCACTTCCGCTCGCAACGGTCGCCGAGAAGCACCGCATTGACGTCGAGGTCCTGCGCTCGGCGCTCGAGAATGCCATTCGGGAGGGCGAGACCGCCGCGTAGTATGGACTGGTTTGTGAAAGCCTTTCTGAAATCGAGCCTGGCTTGGCTCGCGCTCGGCGTCACGCTGGGCGGCGCGATGGCCATACATCCGTCGTGGATCGTCTACCGACCAGTTCACGTGCACATGAACTTGTTAGGCTTCGTGACGATGATGATCTACGGTGTCGCGTACCACGTCATCCCACGTTTCGCCGGACACCCACTACATTCACGACGGATTGCCGGCACCCAGTGGTGGCTGGCCAACGTGGGCCTCGCGATCATGGCGACTGGTTTTACACTGCGCGCGCGCGGCGGCCTCGAGGTCGCTACGACCGTGCTCGGGACTGGCGGCGCGCTGGCAACGGCTGCTGCGTACAGCTTCGTCTACAATCTCTGGCGGACGATCGACGGACCCCGACGCACGCCGACTCGGGCCACCGTCACGGACATGGTCGTCAGCATCGCCAGCAGAAAGCGCGCGGAACGCGCCTAGACCCAGCGACTGCTCTGCCGCGAAGCAGAAGGCGTTCGCGCAAACCACAGCGCTGATCCGACCGCCGCTGGGGCAGGTTCTCCTGCAGTGATGCCGGTGCTCGTTAGGCTCTGCTGCCAGGACGAAGTACCGTGATCAGCCGCCGAACGGCCGACGCGATCCTTTCAACGCGGCTTTGTTGCCGCGCGAGCCTCTCCAGCTCCCACGCCATGTTCGCCCGTGCGGCACTATCCCAGCGCCGTTGTGCGGTCTCAGTGAGAAACACGTGTGGCTCCGCGAGCATGCGACGCAAGAACACCACACGCCCGATGCGAAATTCGCCGTCGGACGCGGCGGCAGGTACCCACTCGTCGTGGATCCGCCTCGCGTATCGCTCGTACTCCTCCCGCGGTGCGGCGAGGATGCTCAAATCGATATCGAGGAGCGCCGCCTCATCGGCGCCGGCCACACCGATGCGGCCGTAGTGATCCTTCGTCGCCAGAATCAATCCTTCGATCGCCGTGAGCTCGTCC
>DATEGN010000097.1:0-6130 GCA_035280125.1 Gemmatimonadaceae bacterium
CGATATTTCAACCCGTAATACCAGCGACGAAGCCAGCGTTGCGTCGGGACCGCCGCGGGCGCGGCGTTCGACGTCGCCGCACCCGCGTCCGTTGCGAGGGAGCGAATGGAATCTGTTTCGTTAGGTGTGCTGATCGCGTTCACCGCGGGCTTGCTCAGTTTCCTGTCACCGTGTGTGCTGCCGCTCATTCCGAGCTATCTCACTTTCGTGACAGGGCTGGGCCTCGAGGATGTTCAGCATTCGCGAAAGACGGCGCTCGTGCATGCGGTCCTCTTCGTCATTGGATTCTCTCTCATCTTCCTCGCGCTTGGCGCGACCGCAACCGCCGTCGGCCGGCTGCTGCTGCTCAATCGACGCTGGATCAGCCGCATCGGCGGCGTCCTCGTCGTGCTGCTTGGACTCTACCTGCTCGGCGCATTCAATATGGGCTTCCTCGCGCGCGAACGCCGGGTTCACTTCACCGATAAGCCGCTCGGGTACCTCGGCTCCGTGCTCGTCGGCATCGCCTTCGGCGCCGGCTGGAGTCCCTGCATCGGGCCCATCCTCGGGGGCATCCTCACGTACACGGCGACCCAGGCCGAGTTGCGTCGGGGGCTGGTGCTGCTCGGCGCATACTCGCTCGGCCTGGCGATCCCTTTCATGATCGCCGCGGTCGCCGTCGAGCGGTTCATTACAGTGTTCCAGCGTTACCGATCGAAACTGGTCTGGGTCGATCGCGCCGCCGGCGTTTTGCTCGTCATCGTGGGAGTGTTGATGATGACGAACTACATGTCCGTGCTTACCGGGTATCTACAGGGGCTTACACCAGCGGCGTTGCGGAACAGACTGTGACTGTCATTCCGGGGCGCGAAACGCCTGCCCCGGGCGACGTCGGCTGAACAATGACCGTCAGCGCGTCAGTATCGAAAAGGATAGTAGCTGCGAGCTGAGGTGCTGAGAGCGGCTTTTTTTCTTCCGCCCCCGTGCACCGCGTTAGGCGAGCCATCTCTCGGCCCTTCGCAGCAACTCCCGCGTCGGCACTGGCTTCAACAGCACATCCGCGCATCCAAGCTCCGCGCACTTCTCCGCAATTGCCGGATCGTCGTGACCAGTGAGCGCTACCGCGACTCGCGGCGCACGATTCTCGTTCCTCAGCTCTTCGAGAATCGTGAGGCCATTGCCATCGGGCAGCGTGAGATCGAACAACATCAAGTCCGGCCGATCCGCGCTCGCGACCGCGATGGCGTCCGCGACCGTGGCCGCGATGGATACGCGGCGTCCCGTCTGCTCGAACAGCACGCGCAACGCGCCGCTCACGAGATCATTGTCTTCGACGATGAGTACGTGAGGGACCTGCTCACTCCTCGCCGGACGGGATCGTGAAGAAGAATCGGCTTCCGGTTCCAGCGGCGCTTTCGACCCAGATCTTTCCACCATGTAGCTCCACGAGCTTTCGGGCGATTGTCAGTCCAAGTCCCGTGCCATGATGCGGACGCGACGGAGTCGCATCGACCTGGGCGAATTCGCGAAAGATCAGATCATGATGTTCCGGCGCGATACCGACGCCGGTATCACCCACTTCCACTAACAGCTCGGCCGTTTCCGCGCGACGCAACTGTTGCGCCTTGAGCCACACGCTGCCGCCCGGCGGCGTAAAATCGATCGCGTTGCCAAAGAGATTGCCGACGATGTGCGTCACCTTCTCGCGATCGGCGACAATCATCAGTGTGATCGGATCGACTTCGACGTGAAAATGAAGCCGCTTGCGGGCGAGCAACGACTCGTTGAGCGAGTGCACCTGCTGCAGCACTTCGGCAATCGAGAAGCTCTCGGGAACGAGTGCGAGCTGATTCGCGGCGCCTTTCGCATAGGTGAGGATCTCTCCCACCTGCGATAGCAGTTGCCGTCCGCCACTGATGATGCCGTTGATGCTCTCCATCTGACGATCGGAGAGTGGACCGAGCAGACCGTCGCGCAGAATCTCCGCGTGCGTTATGACGGCGGTGAGCGGCGTGCGCAGGTCGTGCGAGATATTCGAGAGAAACTGAGTCTTCAGCTGATCTCGCGCACGCAGATCGGCGACTTCCTCGATCGCCGCGCGGAGCTGTTGCTCGAGCGCGCCGACGCGTTCGTCTGTCGAACCGCCCCCTGCCGACGCCGACAGAGGATGTGATTTTGCTTCAACGCGCGTCATTGATTCGATCCGGCATCCGTTACAGGCTCAGCCAACTCGCTATCCTCGTCCTCTTCCGCGATCGCGTCCTCGAGTTGCTGCCTGTTGAGGAGCGCCCAATACCTTCCGCCGGCAGCAAGCAGCTCCTCATGCTGCCCCTGCTCGACGATCTCACCACCCTCGAGCACGACAATCCAACTTGCATCACGTATCGCGCTAATGCGATGTGAGGCAATGAGTGCCGTGCGCCCCGCTAACATCGTCCGAAGCGCGTGAAGAATCTCGGCCTCGGTGTGAGTATCGACTGCCGACAGCGCGTCGTCGAGCAGCACGATATTTGGCCGGCGTGCGAGCGCCCGAGCGAGCGCGGCCCTTTGTTTCTGACCGCCGGAGAGGTTGATACCCCTCTCCCCGAGCATCGTATCGAATCCACCAGGAAATTGTTTGATGGTCTGCGACAGCTGCGCAACCTCCGCTGCCCATCGTCCAGCCTCTGCCGAAGACGCGCCATAAGCAAGATTGCTGGCGATTGTGTCGCTGAACAAGAAACTCTCTTGAGGTACATATCCGACTTCCGTGCGCCATGTCACCAGGTCCAGCTCACGGATCGGAACGCCGTCGACGAGGATCTCTCCTTCCTGCGGGTCGTAGAAGCGCGGTACTAAATCCATCAACGCACTCTTTCCACTCCCTGTTGAGCCGACGATTCCAATCGTCGCCCCGGCTGGAGCAGTGAACGAGATATTGCGGAGCACCCAACGAGGTTGCCCGTGGTCACTCTTGTCCGTGCCCGGGTAATAGAACCCGACATTCCGAAACTCGATCGTCCTGCCGCCTGCCTTGGTCGGCTGCGGTAAAGCCCGGGGACTCGGCGTTTCAACGATGGCCGAGCGTCCGTCGAGGATGTCGAGAAGTCGTGACATCGACGCCGCGCCGCGCTGAAACAGGTTGATGACCCATCCAAGCGCGATCAGTGGCCACGTCAGCATGCCAAGGAAGAGACCGAAGGCGACGAACGAACCGATACTGATCGTTCCGCGAATCGTGAGCGCGCCGCCAATCCAGAGCACGGTGACCATGCCGATCCCGGCGAGCAGGACGAATGCCGGGTGCATTGCTCCATAGAGCTGCGCGAGGCTCATGTTCTTGGCGAGGTACTCTTCGTTCATAGTGTCGAAGCGACGAATCTCGGCGGCCTCCTGACGATATGCTCGGACGACCCGAACCCCAGCAAGGTTCTCTTGTGCGAGCGTGGTCAGCTGGCCGAAGTGCTCCTGCACCGCCTCGAAGCGCTCGTGAATGCGTCTACCCATCCAGATGCCGATCAGGGGAAGCAGCAGCAGCGGAAGAACGGCGATGGCCGTTAGGCGCCCATCGATCCGCAGCATGAAGAACAGCGCGAACGCGCCGCCGGCGACGGTGTTCGTTAGGTACATGATCGCGGGACCGACCGCCATCCGTACGGCGCTCAGATCGTTCGTCAGGCGGGCCATCAGATCGCCAGTGCGCATCCGCGCGTAGTACGACGGATCGAGTCGCTCGAGCGAGGCGTAGAGCGCGTTTCGCAAATCGTACTCGATCCACCGGCTCACGCCGTTGAGCAGATCGCGCATCCAATAGCGCAACACGCCCGCGAAGAGCGATACACCGACCATCGCCAGCGCCAGTAACCAGATGTTACGGAGCGCCACCCCGGCGCGTATTCCATCCAGCGCGCGCCTCAGGAAGAGAGGCACCACGCTCGCGAGAGCGGACGAGACAATTACCAAGCCCAACCCTATGGCAACATTCGCCCGGTAGGGGCGGTAATAGGGGAGCAGCCGAACGAGGGCCTTCAGAGAAGGCATACCGCTTGAATTCTGGAGCCCGATATGCTAGGACTAAGTTGTTGTTCTTTCGACAGTTGTAAATTGATCAACGTTAGGTCGCACTCGTACCAGGAGGGGGGATCGATGGCGAAATATATCGGCCGCTTTATAGCGCCGCTCGCGCTCGGTGCAGTGGTTGCACTCGGCGCGTGCAAGACGGACAGCGGTAAGCAAGACACAACCAGTGCTCTCAACAAGGATACGTCGGCACTGGGTCGTGACCTGGCGCTCGCCGGTCGCGACAGCACCGCACAGCCACAGCTGAAAGATGTACCGGCTAATGCGCCGGGCACCTCAGCGCCGGCACGAACTACGCCGCGCACAACGTCGCGTCCGGCTCACGAAACGCCGCGCGAACCGTCTCGCGAGCCAAGGACGACCGCGAGTGGAAACACTGTGACGCACCCGGCCGCTGGCAGCAACGGCGGTGGTGCTGTCGGTGAAATCGCTGCTGGTACGACGCTCTCGTTGACTCCGACCGCCAACGTTTGCACAAACACTAACAAGGTCGGCGACAAGATCACCGCGACGACACAGAACGCGGTGACCGGCTCCAATGGCGCGACGATTCCCGCGGGCTCGACCGTCACCCTCACGGTGACGAACCTCAAGCGCAGCGAGAATGCGAACGACAAGATCATCATGGAGTTCGCGGTGAACTCGGTGACCTTTGGCGGCAAGAGCTACGCGCTCGATGCCAACGTCGAGAGCGCGAACATCACCCGCGTTCGTAACGAGCCGAAGAGCAAGGACGCTCAGAAGGTTGCGATTGGTGCCGGTATCGGCGCGATCGCGGGCCAGATCCTCGGCAAGAACACGAAGTCCACGGTGATTGGTGCTGCAGCAGGCGCAGCCGCCGGTGGCGCGGCCGCCGTCGCGACGGCGAACTATGAGGGCTGCATCAACACGACCGGCACGATCGTCGTGAAGCTCAACTCGCCGACCCAGGTGCGCGTAGCGACCTAGGTGCTAGGTGTTAGGTGTTAGAGATTTCGGGAACGAAGCATGATGGGGTGGCGAGAGAACAAAACTCTTGCCACCCCATCAGCATTTCGCCAGCTCGCGCGTCAGCTAGCACCTAGCACCTAGCACCTAGCACATAGCACATAGCACCCACCTCGCACATTCACCACGCTACCGGCATTCCACTCGACCGCGGATCGCTCATCCCCTCGTATCCGCCGCGCACCTTCATGATTGCGTTCACGAGACCGATCCCGCCCGTCCACTCGACGGCATAGCCCATCGCGCGCAGGGAATCGACAACAGCGGCCTCGAGACCATTCCGCTCGACTCGGAGCGTGTCGGGCAGGGCTTGATGATGCAGGCGCGGTGCGCTCATCGCGTCCGACAAAATCATGCGGTGATCGAGCACGTTGAGAATCACCTGCGAGGTGCTCGTTATGATCCGCGGACCGCCACGGCTGCCGACGACGAGCAGCAACGACCCATCGCGATCGAGCACGATCGTCGGTGACATCGCGCTCAACATGCGCTTGCCGGGCTGAATCGCGTTCGCCTCGCCTTGCACGAGCCCAAACATGTTCGGCTTGCCCGGCTGCGCCGCAAAGTCGTCCATCTCGTCGTTGAGGAAAAAGCCCGCGTCGCGCACATACACGCCGGAGCCAAATAGCGCGTTGAGCGTCGTCGTCGTCGCGACGGCATTGCCGGCTGCATCGACGACGGAGTAATGCGTCGTCTCCATTCCCTCGTGCGCCACCTTCGTCGGCTCGGCCGGACGCAGCGTCGCCATCTCACGCTCGACCTCCGACGTCGGCGTCGCGTGCATCGGCGGAATGCCAGCGCGCAATCGGCTCGCGTACTGCTTGTCGGTGAGCTTCGCGATCGGGACTTGATAAAACGAAGGATCGGCGAGCTGGGAATTGCGATCTATGAATGCGCGCTGGTAAGCCGAGCCCAGAAGATGAGCGTACCGAGCACTTCCAAACACCGGGATGGAGTCGAAGCCCTCGAGAATATTTAGAGTCTCAGTAATTGTTACTCCGCCAGACGACGACGGCGGCATCGTGAACATCTTATAGCCGCGATACGTCGACACCACCGGCTCGCGCCACACGGCCTGATACCGCGCGAGATCCTCGGTTGTGAT